>JAYTWO010000286.1:0-2623 GCA_043743415.1 Planctomycetota bacterium | reverse complement strand
TGCTTCTCGGTTCGGGTCACCACTTTTACCCCCGTTCGACAGCCTTTTACCACGTTCCGTCAATCCCCAATAGACCTCCCCGGAACACCGTATGAGCCTATAAGTAAACACGCCCCCATTCGCATCGGTCATCCCGACCTTGTTCCGCACCGAGTCGTATCGATACTGAATCCGCTTCGTGATGGGCATCAGCTGATCTCCTGCGAGGGATTCTCTGAACGACGCAACGGGATGTAAAGAGGAATCCGTTCCGGTTCTTAGCAATTCTGTCAAATACTTCGGGGCCCCACACGCCACCACGGCCCGCTTGGCTGTTGATCGTGATCGTGGAGACTCTATCGTTTACGGTGCTGTTCAGGATATTAATGACGACCACTTGATGAACTCAGTCATGCAAGGGTAGCATCAGTCCCGCAGTTGATTCGTAGTCCCCGTGTTTTTGCGGATCTACATTTCCTGAGATTACAGTTGCAGTAGAGACACGCCTCCCACGGTCAGGGTCAGCTAGGAGTTCGGACATGTCAAGTTCTTCTTCATTCGATTCTTCATCGAGCAGCAGTTCCTCCGAGGCAATCTCCTCATCGAGCAGCAGCTCTTCGTCTGAATCCAGCCGGACATCGCCATGTTCACTGTCGAATCTGATCGCAACATGAATGAGGGACGGAGTTTCTGTCGTTCCAGTGTATTTCGCAAGTGACAGGGACTGAGATTCCAGAACACACTGATCGGAATCAGGTTACGACATTGAGCGTGAGGAACCTGGCGCTGTCCAGTTAGGTACCCGACCCCTTTCCCAATCTGCAAGTCACTCGATCACGATCGATTCGATAATCGATCCACCCCCAGAGAGGCGTTAGGCGTTGGTGATACAACTCCACTCTGGGCAGCGGGCGTTGAACCTCATAGTATGCGGTTGTGTCACAACATGGTGAGTTGTTCATCGTGTCGGCCTTCTCGCAGTTCAGGAATCTCGTGTCATGTCGCAGGGTGTCAGTCTTCCACTTGGGTTTCAAGCCGCCGGTCACGCGTGCGGGATCAAGGCCGATCCGCACAAGCTGGACTTGGCGCTGTTCGTGTCCGACACACCGTGCTCAGCGGCGGGGGTGTTCACGCAGAACCTCGTGGTCGGGGCTCCGGTCAAGGTCTGTCGCAGCCGGTTGCCTCGAAAGACAGCGCGGGGCGTGGTCATTAACTCGGGCAACTCGAACGCCTGCACCGGAGATCGCGGGATTGCGGATGCGGAGTGGATGACGGCCACCGTGGCCAAGGAAATCGGCGGGGCGGCTGAGGATTATTTGGTTTGCTCGACCGGGGTGATTGGGCGGTTCCTGCCCAAAGAGAAGATCGCAGCCGGGATCCCATTGGCCGCCGAGAAGCTGGGGCGGACGCCGGAGCATCTGGAGGCCGCGGCGCGGTCGATCATGACGACCGACACCGTACCGAAGATGGTGACGCGGAAGTTGACCTCGGGGGGGAAGTCCTGGACCGTGACGGGGGTCTGCAAGGGAGCGGCGATGATCGCTCCCAACATGGCGACGATGCTTTCGGTTCTCATGACCGATGCCGCGATCACTCCCGATGAGGCCCACGCCCTACTCCGCCACGGCGTCGATCGCAGCTTCAACTGTATCAGTGTCGATGGCCATACGAGTACCAGTGATACAGTGTTGTTGCTGGCGAATGGGCAGGCCGGTCCCCTCCCGAAGGAGTTGCACTCGCAGTGGCAGTCGACGATCGACGACGTGGCGATGGTTCTGGCCCAATTGATTATCCGCGACGCCGAAGGGGCCGAGCACTTCGTGACGATTGATGTGCATGGTCTGCCGACGCGGGAGGCGGCGTTCCGCATTGCGAAGACCGTGGCCGACAGTGCCTTGGTCAAGACCGCGATCACCGGCAACGACCCGAACTGGGGCCGCATCGTGTCGGCTGCCGGGTATGCGGGGGTTCCATTTCAGGAGCAAGACTGCTCGCTGACCGTCAATGAAATCCCGCTCTATCGAGAAGGGACGCCGGTCGCCTTCGATGCCAAGCAGGTGTCGGACGCGATGGCCACTGGCGAAGTGCGGATTGTCCTGACCTTCACTCTTGGCAAGGAATCGGTGCGGTTCTGGACCAGCGACCTGACCGCGGAGTACGTGCGACTGAACGCCGACTATACGACGTGACGGATTGTCGCACGCCGCTCAGTGGAGGCACAAAAGGGTTGAAAAAAGAGAAGAAAAAGGGGCGATGTGCGCCAGGGTAAGCTGGGGGAGAGTTGCACGAGAGAAGACCGAGCCAGTCACCTCGGCGTCGAGTGATGCGGGTTGTCGGGTAACCGCCAACGTGAAGCGTTCACAGAGGCGCAGCCTTGGACGGGGTCTGCCCACGATCCCTGGCAGCCCTAAATCTTGGCCAGTCCTGGGATTGGCCAGTCGAGGTGCCATTGGCCGCTGTCTGGCAGGGTGGTCCGGGCGGCGGTGGGCGTGTCCCAACGGCGGCCACGGCCCTTCAGGCGGCTGGTCGAGGTCTTGCAGCGGGACTCGGTCGGGCCGCTGCCGATTTGCCAGTTCTTCTTGATGAACTCGGGGTATTGGATCATGTCGCGGCGGTCGCTGATGTAGTTCAGCAGGCGGTCGGC
>JAYTWO010000285.1:0-3197 GCA_043743415.1 Planctomycetota bacterium | reverse complement strand
TCAGCACCGTCATGAAACGCCGCAGCTGCGCCTGGAACGATGCGTTCCTGCTCGAAACAGTGCTGGGGATCACGGAATAGTACGCGCTGGCCCTGAGGTTCGCCCCTCATCACACTCGAACGAATAGAACATCGTGTTCGAGTGGGGAGGGGTTAAACCTAACCGTGGCGGGTGCGCGGCGAACGACAGCGAAGAGCGGACATCGTGAAGTGATTCCGGCTGTCGTGGGACTCACCCGATGTACGGAGGGAGCGGGCGAATCCTTACAGGAAAGTCGGGAGTCGTGAGGGCCAACAGGGAGTCACCCCCACACATGGGGACGGGTGCTGGCGGCAGGCCCAGCCTGAGTGTGTGAGTCACGAAAGTAGGTACACCCTGACGAACCCGTGCCGAGGCGACTCGTTCCGTGGTTCCACATTCCGTGGAGGCACTTCCGGCGTTCCAGGGAGGTCCGTCCTGAACTGGCGGAATGGCCTAGAAATCAGCAATCTGGCACAGCTGGGAGCAGCGCGAGTTGACGTAGAGGCGGGTTCGGGGAGCCACGGATGGAACTCACGTTGTTGCCGTGGATTGATGATCAGAAGTGTTTTGAAACGGTGCGTCGCCTGCGTTGGCCGGGGGGCGTGGCGTGTCCGGATTGCGAGTCGATGGCGGTCACCAAGAGCAAGCCTGTTGTTTTCATGGAGAGCGTCTTTCGGTCTGCAACACAGTGGGGCGAACCTGACTCGTATGGGGTTCCCTGACAAATTGGATCGTTCTCGGGGCAAGAGTGTTTCACCTCCGTGCCCCATTGTCGAGAGAATATCCGACTTAACGAGACCCGCTCCGCTTGCCCCCGCGTCCCGTATCCCTTCCAATACCAACGAATCCAACTTCCCCGATTCGTTCCCACAATACGAGCAGACTTCTCATGGCCTATCGACCTCTCAGTCGTCGTGCGTTCCTTCAGACCACTGCAGCGGGAGCAGCGGCGGCGCTGGCGGCTCCGGCGGTGATCTCGGCTCAGACACAGAAGACCGAGCTGCATGTGGCGGCGATCGGGGCCAATGGGATGGGGTGGAGTGACCTCTCCTCGGTGGGGTCGCATGCCCAGGTGAAGTTCGTCGGGTTCTGTGATGTCGACTCGGCGCGGTTCGACAAGGTCGACGCGAAGTTCCCCGGTGTGGCACACTTCGCTGACTACCGCGAGATGATCGACAAGCTGGGCGACAAGCTGGATGCGGTGATTGTCTCGACACCCGACCACATGCACGCCCCGGCGGCGATGTACGCCATGAATCGCGGCAAGCACTGCTACTGCCAAAAGCCGCTGACGCACACGGTGTGGGAGGCTCGGCAGATGCGACTCCTGGCCGACAAGAAGCAGCTGATCACGCAGATGGGGAACCAGATTCACTCGAATCTGGAGTACCGTCTGGGGGTGAAGATTCTGAAGTCCGGGGCGATCGGCAAGATCACGGCGGTCCATTCGTGGGTGGGGGTCAAGGGGCAGAACTACTACCAGGGGACCGGTCGTCCACCGCAGGCCGATGTGCCGAAGGGTCTGGACTGGAACCTCTGGCTGGGGTGTGCTCCCGAGCGTCCGTATGCTGAGAAATGGTATCACCATTTCAATTGGCGCGACTGGCAGGACTTCGGTTCGGGAGCGTTGGGCGACTTCGCCTGCCACATCCTCGACCCGGTCTTCACAGCCCTCGATCTCACCGCCCCGAAGACGATTCAATGCGACCACGAGGGGTTCAACCCAGAACTCTGGCCCGGCCCGGAGACCGTGAAATACGTCTTCCCGGCCACGAAGTACACCGCGGGCGACACGCTGCCAGTCACATGGTACGACGGCGGCCGCAAGCCTCCACGCGAGTTGGCCCAGTTGCCGGAGGGAGTCGAGCTGCCGGGCGGTGGGTCGCTGTTCATCGGCGAGGGAGGCACGCTGGTCCTGCCGCATGTCGGCATGCCTCAGCTGTATCCGAAGGACAAGTTCGCCGACTTCAAGCAGCCCGAAGAGAAGGGCCTGAGCCACTGGCACGTGTGGGTCGATGCGGTCCTGAGTAATACCAGGACCAGCGATGGGTTCCATTACGCGGGGCCGCTGACGGAGACCGTCCAGCTCGGCAACATCGCCGCCCTGCATCCCGGCAAGACTCTGGAGTGGGATGTCGAGGCGTTGAAGTTCCAAAACCTGCCCGAGGCCAATGCGCTGTTGACGAAGAAGTACCGCCAGGGGTTCGAGGTCGAGGCGGTTTCGTAGTCGGTGGTAGGATGGCCTTTCCAGGCCGTCTTCGGCAGTTCGACAGAGAGTGCCGGACATCAGTCCGCCGTGCTGCTCGACGCGGTGCTACCCATTGCACTCGGTTCTGCTGATCGATATCACGCATCCGGTGAGCTTCTACGTCCATCCGTCGTTCGCCTCGTTTCACACCCGCGAGTATTACGTCCGCGTGACCGCCGGAAACGTGGGGATGAACCTGATCGATGAAGTCGCCGACAGCCGGGGCCGCGCCGCGTACACCAACGCCGGGAAGTGGTTCGGAGCCAATGCGGGGACTGACTGGCAGACCTCTACGTGGCACGTGACCGATGCCGGCTTCTCCAAGATGTGGGGTGACGACATCGTCGTGCGGCCCGAGGAGTCGGTCCCTTTCGCGATCGGTCCGATTGAGGTCAGCACCGTGCCGTTCGAGTCGGGAGCGCGTGGTGCAGCGTGCCCTCGGGCAGGCTCGACTGCCCCCCCCCCCGCGACCGACCGGACTTTGCCCTCTGGCTCCGGTCTGGTAGTTTGCCGCTTCACGAGAATGAGGCACCACCCGAGGGCAGGGATGACTGACGACGAGCACACCTCACCGGCACCACAGAATGCGGGAAATCGACGCCGATTTCTGGTTCCGCGTTCGCGCCGACTCACGTGCGATGTCCTGCATTTTCACCAGCAGGTGCCGCTCTGTCCGCATCACCGGATGTTTCACCTGGCTCCGCTCGATGCCATTCGAACATCGGCTCCGACGCGAGTTTCCTGGCCGGTGCTGTTCCTCAAAGCGTACGCGCTGCTCGCGAAAGAGACGCCCGTCTTCCGCCAAACGTGGATGTCGTTCCCCTGGCCCACGATCTACCAGCACGACACCAGCGTGGGCATGCTCGCGATTCAGCGCGAGTATCAAGGGGAACCGTGGCTGTTCTGGGGCCGGTTCCTCTCGCCCGAA
>JAYTWO010000284.1:0-7833 GCA_043743415.1 Planctomycetota bacterium | reverse complement strand
TTATAGTGAACCGCGCCGGGGAGTGCTAGGCCAAGAGGCCCTTGACCACCTCGCCATGCACGTCCGTCAGCCGGTAGTCGCGGCCCTGGAAGCGGTAGGTCAGCTGCTCGTGGTTGAACCCGAGCAGGTGTAGCATGGTGGCTTGCAGGTCGTGGACGTGGACCTTGTCCTTGGCGACGGTGAAGCCGAGTTCGTCGGTGGCTCCGTAGGTCGTGCCGCCCTTCACTCCGCCACCCGCCAGGACCATCGAGTAGGCGTCCGGGAAGTGGTCGCGACCGAGGACGTTGCCTCCGGCGGTGCGGCCTTCGCGGAACGGCGTGCGGCCGAACTCGCAACCGATCACGATTAGCGTTTCGTCAAGCAGACCTCGAGCCTTCAAGTCCTGGATGAGAGCCGAGACGGGCTTGTCCATCGTGGCACACTTCTTCGTCAGGCCGTCGCGGATGTCCTCGCCCGGACCGGTGCCGTGGAAGTCCCAGCCCCAGTCGAACAACTGGACGTAGCGGACGCCTTGCTCGACGAGGCGGCGGGCCAGCAGGCAGTTGTTGGCGAGGCTGGCCTGTCCCGGCACCGCTCCGTAGGACTCGTGCGTCGCCTTGGTCTCTTTGCTGATGTCCATGATCTCGGGGACCGACATCTGCATGCGGAAGGCGAGTTCGTACTGGGCGATGCGGGTGAGCGTTTCGGGGTGGCCCATCTCTTGAGCTTGAATCTGATTCAGGTCGCGCATGGCGTCGAGGCTCGCCCGCCGCAGGTCGCGGTCCATCCCCTTCGGATCGGTGACGTACAGCACCGGGTCGCCTTGCGAGCGGCACTGGACCCCTTGATAGACTGCGGGCAGGAATCCGCTGCCGAACGAGTTCTTGCCGCCATTCGGCTGGACTCCGCTGGAGATGAGGACTACAAACCCCGGCAGGTTCTCGTTCTCACTCCCCAGGCCATACGTCAGCCACGACCCCAGACAGGGCCGACCCGGCCGCGCCGAACCGGTGTACAACAGCAGTTCCGCCGGGGCATGGTTGAACTGCTCCGTGAACATCGAATTGATCACGCACAACTCATCCGCCACCCCATGCAGATTCGGTACTGCATCCGACAGCTGGACCCCGCCCTGGCCGTACTTGGCGAACGTGCGCGGCGTGCCGAGCAGCTTCGGCATCCCGCTGGTGAAGGCGAACTTCTTCCCCTTGATGAACTCATCCGGGCAGTCCTGCCCCGTGCGCTTCACCAGCTCCGGCTTGTAGTCCCACAGGTCGAGATGCGGCGGCGACCCGACGAGATGGATGAAGATGACGTGCTTGGCCTTGCCCGCAAAGTGCGCGGCTTTTTCGGCGAGTGGATTCACCACTCCAGGAGCCGCCACAGCGTCCTTGGCTCCCATCGTGGCCAGCGCCACCGCCCCGAGTGCGAGCGGACTCGACTGGAGAAAGTGCCGTCGCGTGGCCTGTTGCAATTGAGCAGTCAGTGAGTTCATGAGTACACCATGCCAGCGGGGGCCTGTCCGGCATTCGCAGTAGCGAAACCGGGACGCATCAATCTTGTCTCATCTTATGCGTGACGCCGAGAGTTGAGTAGCCCGGTGGAAGCCCAGTATGTACTGGGCATTCGCGTGTGTCAGGCCTCAACGCAGTCCAGGGAGTGACGCATCAATTTCCGTGAATCGTAACTGCCAACTGTCCAATGAGTTACGCGTGAATGCACTGCTGTGTCTGGTGGCCGATCAGACACTTGAGTCGTGCGATCCGCATAAGTCTTACAATCGAAAAGGATTCCGCCACGTTTTGATCTAATGGGAGGGCGCTCATCGACGATGGTTCCAGTGGGATGCTAGGCTGGTCCCTGACCAGCATTGCGTAACATTCATGGTCATGGTAACTTTCGCCAAATCTGGATTCGATCTCATCCTTCCAAATGGCGAAAGGCGCACCATGACACAATCAGGAAGAGGTGTCACTGTGGAAACTCAAGCAAAAGTCGGTACACCACAAACCACGAACCCTTTTGCGAACATTCAGGCGAGTGATCTGGAGAAGTACGCAGGTTTTGTGATCGCAGTGAACATGACCACTCGTCAGATTGTGGCTTCTGCACCGACAGCAGAGGGATTGAAAGCGACGATGAAGCAAGATTATCGCGGTGTGAAGTACGCTCGGGTGGCGATCCCCAAGTTGCAGTCTTCCGCACAGTAATCCAACCAAGTCCTCAAGGTCGGGCCATGCCTAAATTTTCCCTGTTCCGCTTCGTAGACAACCCCATCCCAGCGACCCAGTCCTCTCAAGTCGGGGCATCACTGAAGAACTATCTGGTACAAATCAAGTCCCATTTGGCTGATGAACACGAACATGTCTTTGCCTACGTCACAGAACACACGGGCGAGGCTGTTTTCGGCGAGCAAGCGATCGCGGATTTGGACTTGGTGCCCAACACCGAAGGGGAAATCAACTTGGTGTGCGATGACCAAAAACATTGCTACCCACTGAAGGTGCGAGTGAAGCCTGCCGTTTCGGGCGGAACTGTCACCGACGACTACATGCAGTTGGGTTGGGCGACTATTGACAAAGAATTCCACATCGGGAAAGAAACTTCCGGGATTCGTCAAATCGTGGCGAAGGCTGGGGCGGTTTGTTTCCCCTACAATTCGAGATAAGTTTTCGCGAGGGCATCGCGACTGCGATCCGGGTGAGGTCGCTTCAATGGGGATCTCTCAAAGTGCCTGCACGTAGAAGTTTGTCAGTACCGAGGCGATGCCATGGGCCGGGCGCCAACACCACTGGTAGTCGCCCCGCTTGCCAACTTCTATACTCCCGACCGAGGAGGCCCCTCGCCCCTCATCATTCAGACTGACTGCGATCCACCGGATCGCGGTCCCGGAAACCCAGCTGTGTCCTACGTCCTCAACACTCCCGAGCAGCAGGCGGAAATGCTGGCAGCGATCGGGGTCGGCTCGATCGATGAACTGCTGGCGAAGCAGATCCCGGCCGAGGTGCTCCTCAACCGGCCACTCGATCTGCCGCCCGCCCTCGGTGAGATGGAACTCGAAGCCCGCACGCGGCAGCTCGCGGCTCTCAACCGGACCGACCGCGTCTGCCTGATGGGCGGAGGGGCGTATGACCACTTCATCCCGGCGGTCGTCGACGAGATCACCTCGCGCGGGGAGTTCTACACCGCCTACACCCCGTACCAGCCCGAGGCCAGCCAGGGCTCGCTGCAAGCCTTCTTCGAGTATCAGTCGCTGATCTGCCGACTGACCGGCATGGAGGTCTCCAATGCCAGCTTGTACGAGGGCGGCACAGCTGTCAGCGAAGCGATGTTCATGGCGATGCGGTGTACCAATCGACATGGCCGCGTGGTGGTCCTCGGGTCGGTGAATCCCGAGTTCCGCCAGATCCTGCGGACCTATACCGAGACGTTGGCGACCGAGATTATCGTCATCCCGGCGACCGCTGGCGTCGTTGACCCGGTTCAAGTGGCCCAAGCGCTGAACGACCAGACGGCCTGTTTGGTGATTCAACAACCGAACTTCTTCGGGTGCCTCGAAGCGGTCGAAGAGTTGACGACGATGGCCCATGCGGTGGGGGCGTTGTCGGTGGTGTCGTTCGACCCGATCAGCCTGGGTATCCTCAAGCGGCCCGGCGACTACGGGGCGGATATCGCAGTCGCCGAGGGGCAGTCGCTCGGCACCCCGCTGCAATATGGTGGACCGTATCTGGGTGTCCTCGCCTGTCGGCAGGAGTTCGTCCGCAAGATGCCGGGCCGACTGATCGTTCAAGGCAAGGACCGCGACGACAAGCTGTGCTACATGCTGGGTCTGCAAACCCGTGAACAACACATCCGCCGCGACAAGGCCACGAGCAACATCTGCACCAACCAGGGCCTGCTGGCTCTGCGGGCCACGGTCTATCTGTCGAGCCTCGGGCCGCAAGGCTTGAAGGAAGCCGCCGAACTGAGTTGCCGTATGGCCCACTACCTCGCCGATCAACTGCAAACCGTCCCCGGCATGAAGCTGGCCTTCGCCCAACCGTTCTTCAAGGAATTCGTGATCCGCTGCCGCCACGGCTCGACCGAGTTCCTCGCCGCCGCCCGCGACCTGGGGTTCAACGTCGGCCCGGAACTGAGCCGGTTCCATGACGCCGAACTGCCGCAGGATGGCGTACTGATCGCCGTGACGGAGAAGCGGACACGGGCCGAACTCGATGCCCTCGTGAGCGGTCTCAAGAAGCGATGGGCGTAGCGAGCCCCCGACCAGCGAGCCCCCGACCAGCGAGCCCCCGACGTCAGTCGGGGGTGTTGAGTGGACGATCAAAGTCGGTTCAGGCTCGTCCCGGATGGGGAATAAAGGTGTCAGCAGGCGGGAGAAAATAGTCTCCCCGCCACCCCGCCTACATTTCTCGCCGTGTTCGCGGCGAAGAGGGACGGGCAGAATTGACGCGCCCGACAAAAGTCGATATCGGACGAAAACACCTCAGAAAACCCAGTGTTTCAGAGGGTCAACTCGCTGATTTTCGACTTATGTCGGTTACGTCAGAATTGCCCATCCTACGGGGGGGGACGGACCAATGGGCCCTCCCTACTACAACTCAATCTCCAGTTCCTCGATCTTCCGATACAGGCTCGATAGGCCAAGCCTGAGCCGCTTGGCGGCCTCGCGCTTGTCGGGCCATTGGCGGAGGACGCGGGTGATGTGCAGCTTCTCGTAATGGCGGAGAGCTGAGCGGAGGTCGTCGGTGTCGGGGAGCGGCTGGCCCATGCCGATCAGGTCGGGGGGGAGGTCACTGGGTTCGACGCTGGTGCCTTCGCACATGATCACGGCCCGCTCGATGGCGTTGTCGAGCTGGCGGACGTTCCCCTTCCACTGCGCGGCCATGAGTAAGCGGATCGTTTCGCTGGAGGCCGCTGTGACGCGCTTCCGCATGGCGCGGGAGTGGCGGGTGATGAAGTGATCGACGAGTTCGGGGATGTCGTCGAGACGTTCACGCAGCGGGGGGATGCGGATCTTCAGGCCGTCGAGGCGGTAGAACAGGTCTTCCTGGAACTTTTGCTCGCCGACCAGGCGCATCAGATCTTGGCTGGTCGAGGCGATGATCCGGCAATGCACGGGGTAGGTTTCGGTCCCGCCGGTCGGCATGCTTTCCTGGTACTCGATGGCCCGCAGCAGTCGAGCCTGCGTCCCCATCGGGAGTTCGGCGATCTCATCGAGATAGACGGTGCCCTCGCCCGCCGTGCGCAGCAGACCGGCTTGCGTCGACCCGTTCTCGGTGCCGAAGAGTTCAGCCTCCAGGAGATCGGCGGGCCGCGTGGCACAGTTCATGGCCAGGAACTTTTCCTGCTTGCGCGGACCGGCCGAGTGAATCTGCCGGGCGAAGAGTTCCTTGCCGGTGCCAGTCTCGCCCATCAACAGGACGTTGGAACTGGTCGCGGCAATCTTGGCGATCGTGGCCAGCAGCTCCTTGAGCGGCTGGGACGAGCCGACGATCTGTTCGAAGTTTTGCGGCTGGGAGAGTTCGCGGCGGAGGGCCTGGTTCTCGATGAACAGTTGGCGGAACTGGAAGACGCGGTTGAGCTTGTTGAGGACATCATCCAGGATGACCGGCTTGACGAGGTAGTCGAAGGCCCCCGCCTTGAAGGCGTCGACCGCGTTCTCGACGGTGGCGTACGCCGTGATGATGAGGACGAACACCGACGAGTTGATCCGCTGCAACTTCCGCAGCAGGGCCACGCCATCGCCATCGGGGAGTTGGACATCGCAGATGGCGACGTGGAAGTCGCGCTGCTTGGCCGCTTGCAGCGCTTCGGCGACGCTGCCGGCCTTGGTGACTTCGAAGCCTTCCCCGGTGAGAAACTCCGCGAGGGTGTTGCGGATGATCGGTTCGTCCTCGACGATGAGGACAGTCCGGCGTTCCAGGGCTTCTGCCACGGTGGGTTCCTTTGAAGCGTGTTGTCGCAGGGTTGCGACAGCGGGATTGATTCTAGGGCGAGTTGGTGGAATGCGAAACCACGGGGGGAGGGATGAGGGTTGAGGGCAAGAGGAGGGAGGAAATGCGAAGTTCGAAACTCGAAACTCGAAACCGGAAGGTATTCCGTCGCGACGGTCATCAGAATCGCTTCACTCGACCGTGTTCGATTCCAGTCACGGTTGCGTGAGGCATGCGAGTCTGAGAACCTCCAATCAAGGCGAGATGAGCGAAAGACATCCTCCCCACCTCCTCTCCACTCCTCCTCCCCTCCACTTCATGCTCGCCCGCATCCGTCACTTTCTCGAACTCATCCGGTTCAGCCACACGGTATTCGCACTGCCGTTTGCGCTGTTCTCGGCGATCCTCGCGTGGAGGGAGACGGAGTTCCGCTGGCGTGATCTGATCGGAATTCTGCTGTGCATGGTCCTCGCTCGTTCGGCGGCGATGGCCTTTAACCGGCTGGTCGATCGCGACATGGATGCCGCCAATCCGCGCACCGTGCGGCGGCACATTCCAGCAGGGTTGTTGACTCCGCAGGCGGTGACGCTGTTTGTGCTGGTTTGCTCGATCGGGTTCGTGGCGACGACGTTGATCTTTCTGCCGAACCGCTGGCCGCTGTATTTGGCGGTGCCGGTGTTGTTGTTCCTGCTGGGGTATTCGTATGCCAAGCGGTTCACGTCGTTGTGCCACTATTGGCTCAGTGCGGCGCTGATGCTCTCTCCGATTGCCGCGTGGATCGCGATTCGCGGGAATGTCGAACTGCCCGCTGCATTATTGGCAGCTGTGATCTTCTTCTGGGTGGGAGGGTTCGACATCCTGTATGCGACGCAGGACGCCGACTTTGATCGGGAGCGAGGGCTGTCGAGCATCCCGGCCCACGTGGGGATACCGACGGCGCTCAAGATCGCGGCGTTCAGTCATCTCTGTACGGTGCTCGCGCTGGTGGCCCTGTGGTACTTCGCTCCCCTCGGCCCGGTGTTTCTGGGCGGTGTGGTCGTCCTCGCCCTGCTGCTGGGCTATGAGCACTGGCTCGTGCGGCCCGATGATCTGAGCCGGGTGAACACCGCCTTCTTCCATGTGAACGCGGCAGTGAGTGTCGGGATTCTGGTCCTGGGAGTGGTCGATCTGTGGGTCGGACGATAAGGGGGAGAGTCCGACGGACATCCTTGTCCGTTGTGGAGTCGACGGACGAGGATGTCCGTCGTACGGCTTGACCCTCGATCCGTCTCGCCGCTATCGTCGCTGCGGGGCGATACGTTCTCAGCTGATGGCTCTGCGGAACTCTGTTTCGTGGATGTCCCTCCCCGCGCGGTAACCGCGCGGAGCTGTTTCACCCGGTCCGAATGCAAGGCATGAGCCCAATTCCGCGGTTGCGGAAATCAGCTCACGCATCACGAGTTTGGTGGGAGCGTATCGCCCTCTCATGAAACACGCCCCGCGTCGATCCCGCGTGCCAACCGCTGGGAGGCCTTGATGGATGAGGTTCTCCGAACTCTGCGGGCGGTATTGCTGGCTGGTCCGTGGACTCCGCTGGGGGGACTGCTGTTGCAGATCGAAGGCCGGTGATCGCACCTCACGGTGGGCCAGTATGCCACACTGAGGGGACACGAGATTCCCAGAAGACCCTCACACAAAGGCACAAAGGCACAAAGAAGAAGTGGGGATCAAACGGCACCTTCCGTTGATCGATGGACTCCATACGACTAATCCGTGAATTGTTTTCACGCTGCGCAAATGTCATGCAGCTGGGGAGAGGCTTTTCGCGGTGGCTTGGCGGACGGGCCAGCGCCACGTAGGACGGGC
The DNA here is from genome assembly GCA_043743415.1 of Planctomycetota bacterium. Classification (GTDB taxonomy): domain Bacteria; phylum Planctomycetota; class Planctomycetia; order Planctomycetales; family Planctomycetaceae; genus TH-plancto1. Next base: position 76 of record JAYTWO010000284.1, on the reverse strand, counting down.
ACATTGGCCCGTCCCCGCTGTGTCTGACCCGCCCGAACGAGTCCACATGGGCAGCCAGTCGCCCCCGGCCCATGTC
>JAYTWO010000283.1:0-12852 GCA_043743415.1 Planctomycetota bacterium | reverse complement strand
ACCCCAGTGTTTCAGGCCCTTTCCGTCGAAAATAAGACGAATCCGGAAAACCCTCTCCCTAAACAGAAGACACTGTTTGACTTATCGCCGGACAGTTGTTGGGTAGGACTTGCAAATCACCGATACACGAGTCTCTTTCCACTGACCCCAGAAATCGCAGCATCCATCCGGGCGTGATCGCTGACTTTGCGGTGATTCCAGCGGAACTCGTACTCGGTGCAGTAGGCGGTGCAGGTGGCCTGACCCCATTTTCAGTAGCACTCGTGCTGATTCGACTCAGCGACGGCATACCATCGCAGGGAATTTATCGGAACCGCCTTGCCCGGTGTCTGGGTCTCTCCTTAATCTTCGGAGGCACAAAGCTGCGCAGGCTGAGCAGTTTGCATCAACAGTTCCTTGAGTGATCGTCGCCGCCTCGCGACGGACGAAGCCCCCGAGCGGTTCCATGAAAGTCAATCAATTCCTTGGCCATTACGGCGTCACTGACAATCCGTTCGCGGAGGAGGACGCCCAGTCGGATCGCGTCTTTCAGTCGCACTGCCTGAAGGGGATCCACCACGCCGCCTGGGACAAGATCTACGGCAACCCGGCGACTCCGGCCACCTCGGTCGTGTTCGGCGAGCAGGGATCGGGCAAGACCGCGCTGCGTCTGCAGATCATCGACAAACTCGCCGAGTACAACTCCCACAACCCGACCAATCGGGCCTTCGTCCTCCAGTACGATGACTTCAATCCGTTCCTCGACTGCTTCCGCGAGCGGCTCTCCGGCCGCCGCCGCAAGCCGGAAAAGGCCCTCCAGAACTGGAAGCTGTGGGACCATATGGACGCGATTCTGTCGCTGGCCGTGACCCGGCTCTCCGACATGATTCGCAACAATGGCAGCGATCCGAATGATGCGTCCGCCAAGATTACACCGGACGCTCTCGATCAGCTGACCCGCCCCCAGAAGCGCGACCTGTTGCTGTTGGCCACCATCTACGATCAGAACCGCTCGCTGGCTCCAAAGACCCGCTGGCATCAGCTGCGCACGAAGCTGAAGTTTAATTCATGGGGCCGGTTCTTGGCCCCACTGTACGCGACTCTCGCCGCCGTGGCTGTCCTGGGCTTCGCCTACTGGAAGGGCGAGGGCTGGGGCGGGTTGGCCAACACATGGGCCATCGGGCTGGCTTTGGCGTGTTGGTTGCCGCTGGTGTGGTATCAGCTGCGATTACTGTGGGGAGCATGGCGGATCAAGGGACAGGTGCGGGTTGTCGACCACACAGTGCCGGTCTTGCGGTCGTTGCTGTCGAAGTTCAATGCGACCGAGTTGCTCGACCAGCCGGTGCCTCGGGCGTCGCGCGGTGACGACCGCTATGAAATGCTCATCAAGTTGCAGGCCCTGCTGAAGACTCTGGGTTTTGCGAGTGTGGTCGTGCTGGTCGACCGGGTCGACGAGCCGCACCTGATCAACGGATCGCCAGAGCGGATGCGCGATCTGATCTGGCCGCTGTTCGACAACAAGTTCCTCAAGCACCCTGGCTTGGCATTTAAGCTGTTACTGCCATCGGTGGTTTCGGGTTACTTGCAGAAGGAAGAGAAGGAGTTCTACGAGCGGTCTCGACTCGACAAGCAGAACCTGATTCGCGATCTCAGTTGGTCGGGGCAGGGACTCTATGACATTGCCAATGACCGCGTGCGTGCGTGTGCCAAGCTCAGCGAGAAGCCGATCAGCATCCGCGATTTCTTCGCCCCGACGATCACTGACCTCGAACTGATCAGCATCTTCGACAAACTGCGAGCCCCGCGGCACCTGTTCAAGTTCCTGTACCGGGTGGTGGTCGACCACTGCTCGAAGTACACCGACGAGAAGCCGAACTGGCAAATCCAGCCCGAGACGCTGCAAGCCACACTGGCCCTGTTCCTACGCGATTTGGAATCGATCGATCGCAAGACGGGGATTGGCTGATCGTCGAAGCATGGACTTGGAGCGGACCCGCAAGCAGGAATCTGGAAGAGTTCCTGCGGATGATCTGCCTGAAGGTGCATGCATATGGGGAGGTGAAAGTCGCGAAGAACAGGTGAGGTCAGGACTTACAGCTAGAAATAGCCGACTGCGCAACCAGTGAAATGTCTATTTGAGGGGATTGTGTTGCATTTTATCAGTTTGTGTTGCATATTATGTAGAATGGAGGGCATCAGCAGCCGAAAGGTAAGGTGACCAATTGAGTGACGAACGGAAGCAGCTGAAGGTCGGTGTTCGGATCGGGAAAGGAGAACCGCCGGGATACAAGTGGACCGTTTGGGTTCTGGAACTTGCCCACCGAGAGGCATTGTCGATTCTGAACAGTGGTCAGCGTCGTCACTTCGCTTTGCAAGTCAAGGAACTCGCATCGCAAGACGAAGTGAGCGTGAGCGACACACTTGATCTTCGGTCCATCGGCGAGGACATCTTCGAGATTCGAGACTATGGAGGAATCCTCGGAGGCCTGAACATTCGACTGTTCTACGGTGTCGATCACCCGAGGCGGTGCCTCATTGTCTTGGGAATCTTCAAGAAGCAGAACAACGGTCCAACCCCTCAAGGCGATCTGGTGCGAAACCAGCGGCGCTGGAGGCTGTACAAGAGTGGCGAATTCGGATCAATGGATTGATTCGAATGATTCGAGCGAAGACGTTCGTCCAATGGAGTACCTGTGGGAGTGGGACACATGAATACGATTCCAACCGTGAGTCAGATCACTGACAATACGTTCTCACTGGCAGTGGCTGTGTTTCGGGAGTGCATCGCCAGCTTGTCGCCAGACGACAAGCAGGATGTGTTGTCGCTGATTCCTCAACTGCTGAACGGCGATGATGATGACGAGAGGCAGAGCGCGGCCGAAGCCATCAGCGAGATTCTGCACCGACCGAAATCGCAATTGGTGAGCCTTGAGTCACTGGAGGGTGGCGAAGAAGACTTGGCCAGTTGGACGACGTTTGTGAGCAAGCGAATTCGCGAGGCTCGCGAAGCGGCTGGGCTGACTCAAGAAGAACTCTCGAAGAAATCCGGGTTGCCTCAAAGTCATATCAGCCGACTGGAGCAGGGGAAGCACAGCCCGACCGCGAAGACACTGGAGAGGATTGCCACGGCGTTGAGCCTGCCGCATTCTCACTTCGATCCGTCTGCTTGAAGACTTCGGTTGTACAATCCATGATGAGGAAAGAGACAGCCTTCGGGTTGCCTGCCCACCATTCCGGGGTTCACCTCGTACGTGGGAGCCAGCGATCCCCTGCGAGCATGTCCCACCCGTCGCGGAATTTCCCGAGAGATTTACGCGATTTGGAATCGATCGATCGCAAGACGGGGATTGGCTGATCGTAGGACGGGCACATCTGATGTCACCGACATAAGTCGAAAATCAGCGAGTTGACCCCTCTGAAACACTGGGTTTTCTGAGGTGTTTTCGTCCGATATCGACTTTTGTCGGGCGCATCACATCTGCCCGTCCTTCCCCTGCTGGCGATTTCTCCGCAATCGCGGGTTCGGTTCCCGCTCTGATTGAGCCCTCTGCATGTCGGTCCCCGTTTCTCCCCCCGCCCCCTTTCGCCCGCGCTACTGGCGCGTGTGGCTGATGTTCCTCAAGGTCTCACTCGCGCGCGAGATGATCTTCCGCTGGAACTTCCTGATCGAGGTCGTAACCACCTGCTTCTGGATCGCCGCCCAGCTGCTTCTGTTCCAGATCATCTTCGGGCACGTGAAGCACATTCGGGACTGGTCGCAGCCGGAATACTATGGGTTCATGGCGACGGGGATGCTAATCAATGCATTTGTCGAGATGCTGTTCATGCCGAACTGTGCGAACCTCAGTGAGCAGATTCGCACCGGCAACCTCGACTTCGCGCTGGTGAAGCCAATCGACACGCAGTTCTTTGTGTCGTTCCAGACGGTCGACATGTCGCTGCTGGCCCAGGTGGCGGTGTCGCTGGGATTGCTGGCGTACTCGGTGACAGCCAGTCATGTCACCGTAACGCTGGTCAGCGCGGTGATGTATTTGTTTCTGGTGGCGGTGGCGGTGGGGTTCTTCTATGGGATGATGATCGCGCTGGCGAGTGCGGCGGTGTTCATGGGTCGGAACCAGGGGTTGTATGACTTCTGGTTCTACGTGACTTCGTTTGCCCGCTACCCCGGTGACATGTATCGGCAGGGAGCCGTCGGGGAGATTTTTTGGTTTGGGTTCTCATTCATCATCCCGATTCTCTTGGTGGTCACGGTCCCCTCTCGCGTGTTCTTGCAGAAGTCCCTCAGTCCGAACTGGGGAGTGCTGGTGATCGCCCCGGTGCTGACCGCGCTGACCTTGTGGGGGTCGCGGAGGGTGTTTCTGTGGTCGCTGAGTCACTACCGCAGTGCGAGTAGTTGAGATGGCGGTAGAGTGGGACAAAGCTCGCTTTGGGCGCAGGCCCACCATTCCGGGGACACGCGTCATCCCTGGTGGGCCAGCGCTCCAAAGCGAGCTTGTCCCACCCGACGGCACTCGGCATCAGTGAGACATTCTGAAGTAGCCACGATTCGCCAGAACGTGGGCGAACTCGCTCGCAGGCCCGCCCTCTGGCGAGGGACAGCTACGGTTCAGTCGGGGCCGCGTGAGGTATTATTGCCCCGGTGCCGGACGCAGGTTGGCGGCACCCCTCGCTGCGCTCGGCCCTCGCTTGCGCGTCGGGTGGCTAATCTTGGTCCCGCCAATCGCGAATGCACCCCAGCGGTTGCACCGGTGGGCTTGGCGCGACGCTCGACATGCGCCCCCGCGAACGGCGACAATCTCCGCGAACGGTGCGATCCATCCTACAAGGCGTGTGCGTGATCGAGTCGGCAAAGAGCAGCGATCTCCCGAAACCCGGTGAGGACACCGAGGTCCAGGACTCCGCCGCGCGCGAGGTCTCGCAGGGGCTGAGCCTGCGCTCGCTGCAAACTCCCGGTGCGATCCCCGGTTATCAGATCGAACAGTGTCTGGGCGAAGGCTCGTTCGGGTCGGTCTGGCTGGCCCGCGAATTACGGACCGGGAAGAAGGTGGCGATCAAGTTTTATGCGCGGGGTCGCGGAGTCGACTGGTCGCTGCTCAGTCGCGAGGTCGAGAAGCTGGCGGTGTTGTATACCTCGCGGAACATCGTGCGGCTGATCGATGTGGCGTGGGACCATGACCCGCCGTACTTCGTGATGGAGTATCTGGAGAACGGCTCGCTGGCTCAGAAGCTGGAACGAGGGCGGCTGCCGGTCGAGGATGCCGTCCGAATTACGAGAGCGATGGCCCAGGCTCTGGTGCATGCCCACGGCAGCGGGGTGCTGCACTGCGACCTGAAACCGGCCAATGTGCTGTTCGATGCGGGAGGCGATGCGCGGCTGTGCGATTTTGGGCAATCGCGACTCTCCAGTGAGCGGACTCCCGCTCTTGGCACGCTGTTCTACATGGCCCCGGAGCAGGCAGTCCTGGACGGCATCCCCGATGCCCGCTGGGATGTGTATGCCCTCGGGGCTCTTTTGTACCAGATGCTGACCGGCACAGCTCCGGGCCGCATCGCCGGATACGAAGGCCAGCTTCAACGGGCCGGAACCACCGAAGAGCGGCTCGCCGCCTATCGCCAGTTGTTACAGTCGAGCCCGCCGCCAGCGGCCCATCGGAGCGTTTCGGGAGTCGACAAACGGCTGGCCGAGATTGTCGACCGCTGCCTCGATCGCGACCCGCTGCGTCGCGTGGCGAATGCACAGATGGTCCAGGACCTGCTCGATCAGCGCGACCGTGCGCGGTCGCGTCGACCGCTGCTGGTCCTGGCCCTGCTGGGGCCGCTGTTGTTCCTGGTGGCCATGTATTGGATGGCCGAATCGGCGGTGCCCCGCATTGTCAGTGCCGCCGAGGAGAACCTCACCTCGCGGGCACTGGCGGGGGATGTCATCAGCGCGAGGATCCTGGCCGAGAGCGTTCACCAGGACATCTTGACCCGCATTGAAGAGTTGGAATTCGAGGCCGGAACGCGGCATGTTCGACAGATCATCGCCGATGCACCGGGGAAGTCAGCCGTCGAGCTGCAAGCCCTCTGTCGCCAGCCGGGAACCGCATCTCCGGCAGCCATGAACTATTCCCTCTTGAACCAGGCACGAGCCGCAGCCAGCAAACGGCACACCGATCGCAGCTGGTTCCTGACCGATGCCGAAGGGCGACAAATCTTCCGCCATCCGGTACTCGGGGACACCGGCAAATCGACGATCGGAGACCAGTTTCACCACCGCGACTATTTCCACGGTCAGGGGAATGCCGTTCCAGAATCGGCAGCGAAGGGGACTGTGCCTCCTCGCACCAGATCCGGCGTCTCCGCCGCCTACACCAGCCAGGCCACCGGCCAGTACGCCATCGCCATTGCTGTCCCCGTCTGGGATGAGTCGAAGACCCGTGTCATCGGCGTACTCGGGCGATCACTCCATCTGACCGACCTGCTGGACCCGTGGGAGAAACAGCTGCAAGGTGAGTCGCGACCAGACCAGCGGTTTCTGGCCTTGGCGGAGTCGGTCCGCGATCCGAAAACGGGGAGCGATTTGGCCCTGCTCGATCATCACTGGATGACTCCGGCGAACATGGCGAGACACAAGTCGAAAGTCTTTCTGTCCCCCGAGCAGTCTCTGCTCATTCGAAACGAAGATCGAACCGGGCGCTATCTCGATCCGGTGGCGGCACTCGATCCGCAGTTCACGGGAGACTGGCTGGCTGCTTGGGCCCAGGTCGAAGGCACTCACTGGATCGCCATCGTGCAGGAACGCCGCGACGTGGCCCTCAAACCGGTCGGCGACTTGAAGGATGTCTTTGTCCGTTCCGGGTACATCGCGATTGCCGTATTCAGCGTGATGCTGGGCGTCTTCTGGCTGCTCCTGCGTCGGGCGTCGGAGTAGCGAAGAGGAGATGTCAATCAATCAGTGTCGCCTTTCCCTCCTCGCAACGGCGTCCTTTCGCGGAGCGAAAGGCGACACTGGCCAGTGCCATCGGAGTCGCGCTAGTGGTCGCACACTCGAGTGGCCGCGGTCTTCAGTTCGGAATCCGCCCCTCACGCGTCAACGCCCGGTGGTCGTGCCCGCTCCACTTCCCTGGAACGAAAAGACCGCCACATCAATGATGTTGGTGAAGGTCGGACTGAGGGCCAGGCGGACGTAACGGCGGTCGGCGGAGACCACCGCTTGGGCCGCCAGCGTGGCCCCTTCCGGGATCAGACGGACGACCGGAGCGAACCCGACGCCGCCCACACCGCCCGCCCCACCGGCGGGCAAGACACCCTGTTGACGGGAGTGCCGCATTTCGGCAACGGCTTGGCGGACCTCGCGATCCACGGTGCGTGGTCGAGGTCGACCGGCTTGCGAGGCGATCCGCTCCCAATCCCTCAACACGCCCTGCGGTGCGACCAGCAATGCTGCCGTCCGGCGTTGTTCACGGCGTCCCTCGGCGAGAGTGATTTTCAGGACGAAGGCGTCGGTTCTGTCAAACTGAATGGTCTTCGTCACCTTCTTTTCAGAGGCACTCCCCGCATGGGTCACGATCGTCAGTACGGCCCGGTCGCCCACGATCTTGCCCGAGACTTTCTTCACTTGCAGTACGTACTCCCCGCTAAACCCCAGCGGGCAGACGAAGTCCTCGTGGCAATTCTCGGGCTGGGGACCGAACCCGTCGTTGAGCAGTGACCCGCCTCCCAGGGATTCTCGCATCTCAAACGAAGCGATCCCTCCGGCGGGGTCTTGGACGGAGAGGTCGAGATCCCCGGTCCCGTTCCATTGGAGTCGGACCCGTAGGTCGCGACGGCGGGCCTCGGACGCCAGCGATTGGAGCCGGGCAAGCTGGTCGTTCTGCTGAGCCTTTTGGAGGGTGTTCCCGGTCTCCGCCAGCAGGTCTTCGGCCTGTTCGTGCAGACGCGGATGGTCGACCCCCCAGGCGTTTCGCAGGACTCCGCAAGCGGCCCACAGGGCGTCGTCAGCGACCCCGGTTTTGGCCGCGATTCTCATACTGAGGGCGTACGGCTCGGGGCGATCGGGGGCCAGGCTGGCTGCCTGGCGATACATCCGCAGCGCAGCTGCTGGCCGATCAAAGTTGCTGAGATAGGCCCCCGAATACATCATCGATTCATAGGTGGCATTGCCGAAATCGGCGATCGACAGCACGACCCGATCGACCTCAGCCTGGGGGCGACCGACTTCCTGCATCGCGACGGCCAGCATCTCGTACATCCAAGGCTGGGCCTGGCCCTCGATAATGGCGGCATTGAGCAGCGCGATGACATGTTCGAACTGTGTCTGATCGATGAGATAGGTCACATGCCGCTGGACCGCCCGGACGGGGGGCTTGGTTTTGGCAAAAAACGGACGCCAAGCCTCGGGGCCGGAGGTTTTGAAGTCGGGGAAACCGGGCGCAGGCTTCGACGCATTGGCCCCGGTGATCCGGAGTTGACCGGGAAGCGTGTTGCCGACTTCCGGCGGCTGAGTCGGGAGTTTTGGGAAAGCCGGGGCCGGGGCGGAAACGCCAGCAGCGGCCCCGGGGGCATTCCCCGAGTTCCGCTGCTGAGATTGTGGCCGAGTCTGAGTCTGTGGCCGGGCGACCGGAGCTTGCGCAAGACTCGCATCTTGCGCAGACTCCGTCAATTCAGCCGGTTTTTTTTTCCAGCATCCGCCAGCGGGGCGCGCCGGGCCTGGGGCACGCTGAAGAACCCTTGGCCACCGCCTTGTTGGCCACCTTGCTGGCCTTGCTGACCTTGTTGTCCTTGCTGCTGGCCACCTTGCTGGCCGCCACCGCCACCCTGGAGTGGCATGATCGGGATCACGAGGTCACCGACCGGATAGACGCGAGTCTGGTACTTCTCGTTCGCCTTTTCCTCGGTCGTGATCTTCATGACCTCGTCCTCGATGACGAAGGTCAACACGGTTCCGTTCACGTTCTCCAGCATCAGCTTCAGAGCACTCCGCAGGGAAATCCCCGAGATCACGAGGTTGATCCGGGTTTCCGCATCGAGTCCCGCATCGGTCAACGCCAACTCATCCAAACGAATCGGGATGTTGTGCAGTTGCTGAATGAAGTCCACGACTTCTTTCAGCGTGTTGTCCGGGAACTCCAGCGAGGTCTGCTGATCGAGGGCGCGGGAAATCTTCTGCTCGTTCGGACTGTCCTTATGCAGGTCGACCGATTTCCACTTCTCCCGATTCAGCGTCAACTGCTGCCAGACGGCGGCGGGTGGATATCGTACCGGCGGCTCATCCGGGAACGGGACGTGCGACAGTTCCACCTGGTACAGGGTTTCCAGGAACCGGTCATACCGCAGAGATTGCAGGTGCTCGGACTTGGACAATTGTCCCGCAGCTTCAGCGGTAAACACGGTGGCGGCGGCTGTCGCCGAATTGGGGGCGATCGATTCGATGATGCGGGACACGGCCTCGGCTTCTTCGAAGGCGTTCGTGTCTCCGTGGTATCCATCGTCCATCAGAGCCCGGATGCGGTCCACGAGCTGCTTGAGCTTTTCGTCCTGCTCGGATTCAAAGTCGATGACCCGCTGCTGGGCTTCCTGTTCGGCTTTGCGTTGTTCGCTGGCCTGGATGCGCCCCTGGAGAACTTCCTGCTTGTTGCGGATATCGGTCAAGGCGGCGTCGGCCTGCTTCAGCAGTTGGGCCTTCTCGTCGGCGTCGATATCCATGGCCGACTTAATGGCCCCGCGCGAACCTTCCAGCAGCGTCACAGCCGCATCCGGGGAGATGGAGAGAGCCTGCTTGGCTTTCCGGATGTCGGTTTCCAGTTGCAGCTTGAGTTTTTGAGTGCGGGCCTTGCGACGAGCCTCTTCCTGAGCGATGGGGGAGAGGTCGATCGGGTTCAGGCGTTCTTGCAGGAGTGACTCAGGTTCCGGAGGGGCCGGAGTGGGGTCGGCTCCGATCGCTGGGTCTGCTCCGACCGCAGGGTCGGCTCCCACTGCCGGGTCCGCACCCACCGCCGGGGCTTCCGCCGCCGGTTGTTCTTCCACCTGGGCGACCGTTCGCACGTTCAGCTTGCCGACCCGATTCTTGATTCCGGTTGCATGAACGTTGGCCGGATCGAGCTGGCGGAGTTCTTCCATCACCACTTCGGCCTGAGCCAGGTCGCCCTTGAACAGCGAGTTGTCGGCCTGAATCTCCAACTGTTCGATGCGATCGGCGAATGACTGCCGGGCGGCTTGCAGGAACTGAGCCCCCGCAAAGGGAACTCGCTGAGCGGTGGTGGCCGTGGCCTCGTCCCAGAAGCCTTCCAGGTACTGGTTCCCCTTAGAGAACTTGGCTTCTGGAACGTTCCAAGACAACTCGCCAGCGGGGGTCTGCACCGAAAGGGAAGCCCCCTCCACCCACTGTCCGCGAGCCAGATAGAACGTCTCGCGGTCCGATCGCAGGGGCAACGCCTGCTGCGGGACGACTTCTGCATCGGCCCAATGCACGGCCAGCGAAGTCGGATAGGTCACCGGCAGGTCGATGGCTCTCGCCAGACGCTTCCCGATGGCGTCGGCCTGGAACGACTCATGATCGATCAGAGCCATACCTCCGGTCTTCTGAGCCAGAGTTCCCACCAGCCGCAGGTCTTTGTTGGCTCCGACCGCGAATCCATGCACCGGAATCTGGCGGTCACGCAGGCTCGACAACAGCGCTTCCAGCTCGTCCTGCTGGATCAGTTGGGCCGAACTCATCCCGTCCCCGATGTAGACGATCGAGGAGGCTCGACCGGTTTCCATTTGAGCGGCGGCCGCCTGAAGTGCCGACATCAGGTCCGTGGCCCCGGCGGGCAACCGGTTCTGCAGGGTCGTCTTCGACATCTCCGCAGCCTGTTCCGGCGACACGAACCCCTGAGTCAGGGAGGTCGACTTCATATCGATGGCCGAGACATGGACTCGGTCAGTCACTGGGAGCGCGGCCAGGAGCGCTTGCAGCACATCCATGGCCATCGTCCGGTGTTCACCGACCTGGCTGGCCGACGTATCGATCAGAATGACATGGTCATGCGGCACGGCTGCCGCTGGACTGGTCGGTCCCAGCAGGGAGACCGCGTAATACGAGTGGCCATCCAGAGCCTGATGGCTATAGACGACTGCCGCCTCGGTCACAGCATTCGCCACCGGATCAGAAGCCCGATCAGCCGCCGAGAGTGAACCGACGAGGGCCAAACCAGCCAGCCAAGCGAACGCATGCACCTTAAGGGAACGCATACTCCGACTCCTCGGGAAAACCTAATCTGTGGACAGACGGCACGCACACGGGCGGGCCGCACTCGGGCGAATCAGACGGGATTGCCAAACCAGATGGGACAGCGACGCAAAGACGCGAACCGCGCCAAGCATTGAGTCTATCATCTCACTCGACCGACCCCCAAACAGATTCCGTCCCAATTATTGCACATTTGCAGACTTCGGGTCGGAACACCTCATCGCGGTCAGCAGGACCGACACGCCCGGCCTCTTCGGACTTTTGGCACAGCCTCTGGTGCCTATCAACGCTTCATGGTGAGGTGCCCCCGTCCTCAACAGGCCGAGGCTCCTGCCGAGCCGCTCACGCCTGTCCGCGCGTCCCCCGGCTCAGCAGGAGCTTCGCCCTCTCGGGGGCGCATCCCGCCACCCCAAGTCTTCTCCTAGACGAAGCACTCCTGCATCGGCCCTATTTCACGGTCCCGAACGGAGACTTGCCCCCGACCAGCGACAGCTTCGTCCGCTCCGCGAACATCTTCTCCAGTTTCGTCCGCGAGTAGAGCCGCACCAACTGGTCGTTGTGGAGCAGTCGCCCCTGGTCGTCCTTGGTCAGGGCGTCTTTCACGTCCGGTCTGACGGTGCCAGCGTACAGAGCGGCGAAGGATTCCGGGTCGACCCCCTGTCCCGAGGCGAGGTCTTCCGTGGCGTTGCCCCCCCCGCTCAGAATCAGGAAGGCGTTCGGGGACTCGCTGAGTCCCTCGTACTTGCCGTCCTGCTGCAGGGCGTCCATCGCCGCCTTGAGCGACTCGTGGGCCGCATGCACTTTGGCGGAGGTGTCTTCCGACAAACCCGCATCCGCATCCTGAGCCGTCAGGCTGGCCTGCATGGGGAGTGCGCCCGAGCCACACCAGTAACCGAACGTCATCATGGCCAATCCGAAGGCCAGCGTGTGGAATTTCATGAGTGCGAACCTATCGAGGGAACGTGGGAATTGGCCCCGGCGGGAGTGTGACCTCCCCAGTATCTGGGGAGAGAGTCCTTTCGACTTGGACCGTGTTGCCACTGATGGTAACAACCTGCAAACGGCGTCTGCCAGACCCAATGGCCGTGTTCCCGTGATTACGCAGCCCGGCGATCGCGGGTCGATTCCGGCTGGGACGCCGGGAAGGGGACGACTTTCGGGGACGAGCGTGGGTGACGGCCGCGCACTCGGTCTCCAATCTTCTGACTGATCAGCATCATGATCAGACAACCCCCAAACACAATCGCGCATCCGAACACGGCGATTTGATCATCAGTGAATTGAGCGGCAAACAACATGGGAGGCAGGCTCCAATCGCCTCGGAGGCGGGTCGGCAGCAACGCCACCACGCCGAAAACGGGCCCATCCCGTCGCGACGCTCCCGCCCGAAGTCCTGTTCTGTGTCGTCGGACATCCCCGCTGGCCTTCAGTCCGCCACGCAGAATCGGCTGGACCACGACCAAACAGCGGTCGAGTCTCGACATGGGTAGGTTCTGTCACATGGTTCGTCCCTGCCGATCGTATCGATCTTGTCGTGTCCGACGACACGCCACCTCGCTGGCGTGTGTGCATCAGAAAAGTAGGTCGTTGAAATAAAACGCCACTGAGGCGGCAGTTCGATTCGATTCTGGCACTCTGTGCAGACGAATGGCAGTGACTGG
>JAYTWO010000282.1:0-5267 GCA_043743415.1 Planctomycetota bacterium | reverse complement strand
CCAGTCCGTCGAGTCTTCCCCACGACGGACTGGAAGTCCGTCGTACTCGCCGCTCCCTCTCAACCCCGAGACCCGTAGGTCAGGTTTCACCTGATCGCTTAGGCACAGCCTGACCTACCTTGCTGGGCGGCGATCTGGGCTGCAAACACGACGGCCCTCCCGGCACCGAAGTGATGTGGCGCGGCCTCCGACGCATGTTCGACTTCAGCTTGGCCTGGGCCACGTACCATGCCCTGGCCTCGCCGAGTTGTGTATAAGGATGAGAGCCGGAGCTTGGGAACGAGGTCAACACCAGATTGGAGATTCGGAGAGATCGGGATGCCGGCTGCTCGTCGGTGCAGCTGATGTGTGAGATCGTCCGCCCCGCTCTGCTGTCATTCTCCATTCGAGATACCTCCATTTTCGAATTGTCGGATAAAATGGAGGCGTCGCAAGTTCAACCGGGGCATAGAGTCATGTGTCTCCAATTTCGATTCCATCTGGTCCTCGTTCTGCTTCTCTTGACCGGCATCGGGGCTCGTGCAGACGAGGAGACTCCGGCCCCGAAGAGCCGCCCTTCCCGGTTGGAACTCGCATCTCCCCGGTCGGTCTCGCTGATGGCGAAGAGTTCCAAGCCCTCCGACAAGGCCGGGGCCACCGATTTTCATGACGAGGCCCAGCCCAAGCCACCCAGCCGCGTCCCCTCCTTGGATGAGATGATCCTCTTTCAACCGAATCGCAAAGGGGACTGGGCTCCGTCTCGATTGAAATACTCCGATGTCGAGTTCGAATCGAACGACGGGACTGCTCTCCACGCGTGGTACTGCCCTGCGGACGCCCCCCGCGCCGTGGTGCTGTATTGTCACGGGAATGGGGGTAACATTTCCTGGATGGCGGACTACTTTGAGTTCCTGCGGGCGGAGCACCGCCTGACCCTCCTGGCGTTTGACTATCGCGGTTATGGGAAGAGCCAGGGCACTCCAACTGTTGAGGGAGTACTCGCCGACGGGCGGGCGGCTCGCGAAAAGCTGTCTGAATTGGCGGGGGTTCCCTCCGATGAGGTCGTTGTCTGGGGACGCTCGATGGGTGGGGCGGTGGCAGTCCAATTGGCCTCGGAAGAGCCACCGCGAGGGTTGATCCTCGAATGCACATTCGACTCATTCAAGACAGTGGCCAAGCATCACGCCCCTCGCTGGGCGTTTCTGGTTCCAGAGGATCGACTGGCATCAGTGAAGCGGATTCCCGAAGTGAGATGCCCGCTATTCCAGGTCCACGGCACCGCCGATCGCGTGGTCCCGTTCGAGTGTGGACAGACTCTGTATCAAGCGGCCCACGAACCGAAGTTCTTTCTCACGGTCCGAGGTGCCGACCATAACACACCGGCTCCGCTGAAGATGTTTGACACAATTGACCGTTTCCTGGACCTGAAGTGCCCTCAGCCCGCGAGGCCGTGAGCGGCTCGGCACTCCGATCACTTCCCGAAGCACAGCACTTTCCCACCGGGATTATCCGACCCAATCACGAACCGGTCGCCAGACACCGCAGCTGAGCCGCGAATCGGCTGACCCGCGTTGTGCTTCCAGAGGACTTCGCCGTCGCTGAGGCGGACGAGGTACAGCTGTTTGTCGTTGGAGCCGACGATGACTTTGTCTCCGGCGATGACGGGGGAGCAGTCGATCTTGGCGCGGGTGGGGACGGTCCATTTGCCTTTGCCGGTTTTGCGATCGATGGCGTGCAGGTGCTTGTCGCCGTGGCCGATCACGACGAGGTCGTTCGTCACGGCGGGTGAGGAGTCGATCTGCTGGTCGCGGTCGGGGTTCGAGTAGGTCCAGACGAGCGTCCCCTTCTGGGAGTCGAGGGCGTACACCTCGCCGATCTCGTTGCCGAAGTACAGGAGGCCGTCGCGGTAGGCCGCGCTGGCGATCAGGCGACCGTCGATGGCGATCTTTTTCGCCTCTTTGCCGGTCTCGAGGTCGACCACCATGAGGAACGGAGCCTGGCAGTTCGTGGCAAAGGTGAACTTCCCCGCGATGGTCGGAGTCCCGTTAATCGGCCCACCGGTGTCGTACTTCCAGTGGACGACCTTCCCGGTGGCCTGGTCGAGGCAGGTCAGCTGGCCTTTGTGAGTGCCGAAGATCACGCGGTCCTGGTATAGGTTTGGTCCGCCGACGAACTCGCCGCCGTCCTCGTAGATCCATTCTTTCTTGCCGGTGGCGCGATTGATCGCGTGAAAGAACCCCTCTTGGTCCCCGGCGAAGATCAGCGTGTCGGTGGCTGCGATGGGAGCCATGAACGCGGGGGGTAGATCCTTCGGCTTGGCATCGGGCATCGACTGGTATTTCCAGACCTGCTGGCCGTCGGAGAGCTTCAGGCACAACAGATCGCCCGACACGAGGCCGACATAGACATGCTCGCCCACGATCACCGGGGTCGAGGCCATGCCGTCGCCGGTCTCGATCTCCCAGATGAGGCGCGGCTGGTCGGGGATCTTTGCATCGGCAGCCACGCCTTGCAGGGCCGAGTCGCTTCGGAACTGAGTCCAGTCGCTGGCCTGTGATTCAGCGGTCGATAAGGCCAGGCAGGCCATGATGGCCAGTAAACGCAGTAAACGTAGGGTGGGACAAGCTCGCTTTGGAGTGCAGGCCCACCAAGTCTGACGCGTGTCCCTCGAATGGTGGGCCTGCGCCCAAAGCGGCTGGTCCCACCCTACGGCCTCATGGCATTTCACGGCAGCGCACATTGATACAACTCCAACAGAGACGACTCATCCACCGCGCGCGGATTGAACTTCCCGGTCCACTGGAGCGCCGCCTCGCCCGCCAACGTCGGCAGCAACTCGGCCACCCCGTCGCACCCGGCCAGCGTCGACGGACACCCCGCCTTCGTCGCCAGATTCCGCAGGTACAGCGCCAGCAGATCCCCCGCCTCCGGATCCTGGCGGTCGCACAGCTTGGCGTCCTCCGCCAGACGACCATACAGCGATCCCACCACCGAGGAATTGTACCGCACGACATGCGGCAGCAGCACGGCAATCGCGTTGCCGTGGATCATGCCGAAGTGCGCTGACAGCGGATTGGCCAGCGCGTGCGTGGCTCCCAGCATGGAGTTCTCGATGGCGGCCCCGGCCAGATGCGCACCGAGCAGCATGGCCCCCCTTGCCGAGAGGTTCTGCGGCTCCTTAAGCACCACCGGAAACGCCCGGCAGAGCAGGCTCCAGGCCCGCCTGGCGAACAGCATCGAGACCGGGTTGTGGGCCTTACTCACATAGCTCTCGATCGCATGGCTAATGGCGTCGATCCCCGTCACCGCAGTCACGGAAGCGGGCATCGTGACACTCAGTTCCGGGTCGAGCAGGGCGATGCGGGCAGCAGCCTTCTTATCGCCACAGGCCATCTTCATGTGCGTTTTGGCGTCGCTGATGACGCAGTACGACTGAGCCTCGCTGCCGGTCCCGGCTGTGGTCGGAATGGCGATGAAGGGGAGCATGGGGTGCCGTGCGTGCCCGGTGCCCTTGTAGTCTTCCATCTTCCCGCCGTTGGTGAGCAGAAAGTTGATCCCTTTGGCGAGATCCATGCTGCTGCCACCGCCCAGGCCGATCAGCAGGTCGATCTCTTTTCCGAGGGCAAAGGTGGCCCCCCGGTCGACATCGTCGGTCGTGGGATTCGGCTGGAGTTCGTCGAAAACATGCACCTGCAAGCCCGCGCTTTCGAGGACATGCAGCGCGCGGGCTTCGTGGCCGACCTGCCGCAGACCGGGGTCAGAGACGAGCAGAACCTTCCGTCCCCCCAGTGTGCGGGCCAAATCCCCCAATTGAGACAACTTCCCGGCCCCGAACACGACGCGCGTGCGCGGGTCATAGTCGAAAGTCGGCAGCGACTCGGCAGCGAAGAGGCTGTGCGTCTCGTCAAACATGGGGGGAGTGGACACCGGCTTCGGGTGGGCAGGCAGGCGGGAGCGACCAGTCCGCAATGGTCGCCTCCCATGATAGGCAACCGGGTCGAGAACGCGAAACCCGGCGGGTCAGTCGGGTTGACATCGATCGGCATTATCGGGGCAGCTCTTGTGGCTGCTCGGCGATCCGGATGCCGGGGTGAGAGTGTGGATCCCGTCGGCTGAAGTTTTGAAACACGGAGTCCAGCATGGGCTTCAGGTGACGCGCTCCGGCCGCAGAGACATGTCCCCCGTCCCGATACAGGGCCACCCCATCCCATTCAGCCCGGCAGAGCCCCGCCTCGTCAACCATGTACGGAGTGGGATCGACCACGATCACCTGGGGACCGGCCATCGCTTTCAGCCACTGATCCGCCTTCCGGTTCTTCTCACGATGTTCTGCGACGGGGACTCCAATGGAATGAACATCTTGCCCCAAGTAATGGGCCCGGACGAGTCGTCGCGGGACGTATCCTGTGTGCATGGGGACATCGCGAACGATGACCACTTTGATTCCAGCAGCAGTCAGCTGGTTCACTGTTTCATTCAGACAGTGTTCAAATTGCGGATCTTCCGCATATTGAGCCCAACTGGCAACCATCACCACCATCTGCACCCCTCGTTCGATGGCCAGTTTCATCACCGCCGCATTGAACCGGGGAGTGTTTCTGCCCTGACCAAATTTTGGTCGGTTGACGAATTCGAGGAGCGGCGGAGTATTCGAATACATGGCGGAAACCCCATGAATGGCATTCTCTTCGCACAGGTCATCCAAGACCGGCATGAGAGCCATCCCATGACTATCCCCCCAGGCAAGGCAGGTCACGTCACTCGTCGGATCGCCGAACTCAAAGAGCTTCCCGCTCTCGACTTCCTGAAGACTGAGTGGAGAGGCGGCATCGACTCTCTCTCGGGCGGGCGGGATATATGCCAGCATTTGGCCATCGAATCGAGAGCGAATACCGCCACTCTGGTGAACGAGAAAGCCCACCGCCATCAACAGGACGGTGAAACCCAGAGCTGACGCAAACAACGGGCGTCTCAGGCTCAGGATTTGTCCCTTGCGGAACGGAGTCTCCACGGCATAGTAGGACAGCACCGCCAGCAGGAAGGCCGCATCCATCAAGCCCAGCCTGACCGTCCAGGGCATCTCATCCCGGAACCAATAGTCGGCGTACGCGATGACCGGCCAATGGATCAGGTAGAACGAGTACGAGACTTTCCCGATGAATACGATGGGTGACCACGAGAGGACTCGGCCGGTCGTCGTCAGCGCCCGATTCGCCCAGATGAAGGCGACGGTGCCCAGCGTCGGCAGCAATGTGGCCACGCCGGGGAACGGCACCTGTTCGTTGTAC
>JAYTWO010000281.1:0-18250 GCA_043743415.1 Planctomycetota bacterium | reverse complement strand
GGAAGCCGATCCCATGAGGCACTATAGCGAGCGTCGTCCTCGCATTCGACCAGTCGGAAACGCGAATGTCCTGCCCCCTCTCCCCCACAGTGGAGTCCTCCCCGAAAGCCGAATCGATTGTGGGGGAGAGGGGGCAGAATCTCTCGGCTGCCTACTTGAGTGACGCACACACCAAGGGGGACCGGACAATCGGATTCCTTGCGAGTCTCCCCCGTCTGGCGTACAACGAAGCTTCTGTGCGGATCTCAAGCACGGGGCACGCCCCTGGTCTGACGAAAGAACCCCCAACAATGAGACAGATGGCCCCGTGGACGTGGATCGGACTCACGCTGGTCGCGTGTGGACTTTTCAACGCCGGTGAGTTGCAGGCCGGTTCGTCCAATAGCCTGATGGACATCTCGACCGACGGGAAACTGCTCGCCTGTTCGAATCGCGACAGCGGGTCGGTGTCGATCGTGGACTTGGCCACTCGCCAAACGGTTCGCGAGATTCCGGTGGGGCACTACCCGGAAGGCGTCAGCTTCCTCGGGGCGACCCATGCGCTGGCGGTGGCGGTGTACCGGGATGACGTGGTGGTGTTCCTGGACGGCGACAGCGGGAAGGAACTGGGGCGGACGGCGGTGTTTGATGAGCCGTACGGAGTGGTGTCCACTCGCGATGGGGCGAAGGTGTACGTGACGCTGGACTATCCCGGTCAGGTCGTTGAGATCGACACTCAGGCCCGAGAGATCGCTCGTACCTGGGAGGCGGGGAAGTCGACACGCGGGATTGCCCTCGCGCCCGACGACTCGCGGGTCTACGTCACCGAGTATTACACCGGCATCGCCCGCTCCTTCGATCGCACCACCGGCAAACAGATCGAGGAATGGATCGGCTCCGAGCAGGACAACCTCGCCCGGCAGATCGTCGTCCACCCGACCCGCCCCAAGGTGTACATCCCACATCAGCGTTCCCGCACCACGGTCGCCCAAGGGACCGGCTCGATTTTCCCGTATGTGTCGATCCTCGATGCCGACGCCGATCCCCAGGTCGAGACCCGCCGCAAGCGGATGCAGATGGACTCGTTCAACGGCACGTACGTCGTCGCCAATCCATGGGAAGTGGCCCTCTCTCCGGATGCCCAGCGGCTCTATGTCGTCTTCAGCGGCACGGATGATCTGTTCGAGTGCGAGGTTCTCGACGACAACTACCGCGAGATTCGCCACGAGCGGACTCTGCGACTGGGTTCCAATCCCCGTGCCGTGCGAGTCTCACCCAACGGCGAGTCGCTGTTTGTCTACAACTGTCTCGACTTCAATGTCGTCGAATACAGCACGCACACCTTGCAACCGATCGCCACGATCCCTGTCTGCCAGTCCCCACTCGACGAGCAGACCCTGCTCGGCAAAAAACTCTTCTACTCCGCCAACCAGCCAATGGTCGGCCAGCGCTGGATCTCCTGCTCCAGTTGCCATCCCGACGGCGATTCGGATGGCCGCGTGTGGCAGAACCCCGAAGGTCTCCGCGACACCCAGCCGCTGTACGGTCTGGCCTGGACGCACCCGCTGCACTGGTCGGCGGATCGGGACGAGGTGCAGGACTTCGAGCACACGATCCGCGGCCCGCTGATGCAGGGGCGCGGGTTGGCTCGCGGCCCGATCCACGAATCGCTCGCCAAACCGAATCAGGGCCTCTCCCTCGCCCTCGACGCCCTCGCGGTCTACACGAACACGCATACTTTCGCCATGAGCCCGCACGCCAAACCCGGCCTCAGCCCGGCCGCCCAACGCGGCAAGACGCTCTTCTTCGCCGAGCACACCGGCTGTGCCAAATGTCACAGCGGCCCGCTGTTCTCCGACTCGCAACCGGGAGCCGAACGGAAGCTGCACGAGGTCGGCACCGGGAAGTCGGACCCGACCGAAAAGATGGAACCCGCCTACGACACGCCGACCTTGCTGGGCGTCTATCGCTCGGCCCCGTACCTGCACCACGGGAAGGCGAAGACCCTCGCGGAAGTGCTGACCACACTCAACCCGGATGACCAGCACGGGAAGACGAAGCACTTGACCAAAGACCAGATTGCCGACCTGGTCGAGTACCTCAAGTGCCTGCCGTACGAGGACCCCACCCCGGCCGCCAAGAAGGCCGGGCTGACTCAAGTGCTGGGGAGTGATTTGCCGAAGACCGGGCAATGACGGAATCGAATGGGGTGGCAAGACACTTGTCGCCCAGGTCAGTCAGGAATAGAGCACCCACAGACTTCACTGAGCCGGAACATGTTCTGGCGAACGCGGCGACGGCGGGTGAGTGTTCCTATGGTTTCAACACCGCCGACTTCACACACCGAAACCCCACCGCATCGTCCTTGGCATCGCGGGCGAACTTCTGTCTCGCGGCACTCGTCAACTTCGGATGCGTGTCCTTCCACGACCCGCTCCGCAGCACCACGGCACCGTTCGCTTCGGCCTTCGTCTCAGCCGCGTAGTCGGCCTTCCACGGGTCGCTACAAATCTCCGACAGATACCCGTGCATGTCATACAGCCCCCACGGATTCGGGGCCAGCGCCCCGACCGGCGGATCGTTGCCAGCTGCATTGCCATGATGCCACCCGTACTTATCGAGCAGCGTCGCCTTGTCACTCGTGTCCCCGTCGGCCTGGGCCTGCTCCCCGAAGCTGTAGCGGGTGGTCGTGCCCGCGCGGCAGCAGTATTCCCATTCGATCTCGTTGGGGAGGCGGATCACTTCATTCGCTGCGATCAGCTTCCGCTCCCGGAGCAGCGTCGTGGCCTTCTCGCAGAACTGGCGAGCCTCAGCGGGAGTCAGCATCTCGACCGAGTTGCGGGGGCCTTTCCACTTGCTGGGATTGATGCCCATGACTTGCTCGTACAGGTTCTGCGGCACCTCGTACTTCGCCATGTGGAATGAGCCGGTGAGTGGCACTTCACGCACTGGCTGAGCGTTCGTGTCCTCCGCTGATCCCCTGCGAAAGGACGCGGGGAAGTCTCCCTGCCCCGGCGTGATCGCCACGAACTCGCTCGCGAAGAGCTCTAGTGGGTCAGGCTTCTCCTCCGCCCGGAGGCTGGCTCCACAGCACAGGCAGAGCCCCACGATCCAGTATGATGTCAGTCGTCGCATGAGAGCCTCATTCGTATCTGCCAGACTTCCGAAGTCTCCGAAGACTTCGGAAGTCTTCGCCACTCTGTATCGGTGACTTCGAGGAAGTCGCCGACAACAATCGCTCAAAGACTAACTCTTGGGGCTGATGGCGGAAAGTGGACCGCAGACGGACGGGCAAATGTGCCCGTGCCACAGTATGCCCGTCCCACGATCCGATCCCGCATTCCTTGTCCCCCGGAGTGAATCGATCTACCCTGACGCGATCACGAGCGGCGGGGCCGTTCGAAAACTCGACTCGCAGCAGGAGTGGACGAATGCGATTTGGCATTGGGTTGGCTGGCGTGGTGGCTCTCTTCACGAGCGGTGTCTCCGAGGCGGCGGTCAAGCTGCCGTCGGTGTTTGGCAGTCACATGGTGTTGCAGCGGGATCAGCCGGTGCCGGTGTGGGGCACCGCCGATGCCGGCGAAGAGGTCACGGTCTCGTTTCGCGATCAGAAGCTGACCGTGAAGGCGGACGAGGACGGCAAGTGGTCGACCAAGCTGGCCGCGCTGGCGGTCGGTGATGCGACCACCTTGACGGTCGCGGGCAGCAACACGATCACCTTTGAAGATGTCCTCGTCGGTGAGGTCTGGGTCTGTAGCGGCCAGTCCAACATGCAGTGGGCACTCAACAATACCCTCGACTCCGACCTCGAAGCGGCCGCTACCGGACAGCCGGGGATTCGGCTGTTTCAGGTGCCGAACGTCACCGCCCTGGAGCCGCAAGACGATGTGAAGGCCGAGTGGAAGACCTGTACTCCTGAGAACGTCCCTGGCTTTTCGGCGGTGGCGTACCTCTTCGGTCGCCAGTTGTATGAGACGCTCGATGTCCCGGTGGGAATCATCCAGACCGCGTGGGGCGGCACGCCCGCAGAGTCGTGGACCGAGCGAGACAACCTCGAAGGCGATGCGGACCTGAAGCCGATCGTCGATACCTGGGCTGAGCGGATCAAGACCTACAACCCCGAAGAGGTTAAGGCCAAGCATGCTGAGGCGATCACCAAGTGGGAGGCCGCTGTCGCCCAGGCTAAGGAAGCGGGCACGCCACCGCCTCAGCGCCCCCGCGATCCCGGGAATCCATCGACCAACAGCCACAACCCCAGCGTGCTGTTCAACGCCATGATCGCCCCGCTGACGCCCTACGCCATTAAGGGAGCGATCTGGTATCAAGGCGAATCGAACGCGGGCCGAGCCTACCAGTACCGCAAGCTGATGCCCGCGATGATTCAGAGTTGGCGCGAAGACTGGGGCCAGGGGGACTTCCCGTTCTACCAAGTGCAACTGGCGAACTTCAAAGGCAAGACGACCGAACCCGGCGAAAGTGAATGGGCCGAACTCCGTGAGGCCCAGATGCTGGCTGGCTCAACGCTACCGAATGTCGGGGCGGCCTGCATCATCGACATCGGAGCCGCCAAGGACATCCATCCGAAGGACAAGCAGAACGTCGCCAAGCGGCTGGCCCGGCTGGCTCTCGTGAACGACTACGGGATGAAGGGCATCGTCCGCAGCGGCCCGGTCTACAAGTCGGTGAAGATCGAAGCCGGCAACTGCGTGGTCGACTTCGACACCTCGGGCCGCAAGCTGGTCTCCTATTACAACGAACCACTGAGCGGATTCGCAATCGCCGGGGCCGACAAGAAGTGGGTCTGGGGCAACGCCAATATCCTCGACGAAGACAGCGTCGAGGTCTCGCATCCGGACATCAAAGAGCCCGTTGCCGTGCGCTACAACTGGGCCGACAATCCGAACGGCACCCTGTACAGCGACATCTACCTGCCAGCTTACCCGTTCCGCACCGACGACTGGCCGGGCCTGACCGTTGGCAAGCTGACGCCGTAATCCCATCCTCGGAAATCGGGCCATGTGACAGGAGCCTCTGATCCAGGGATAGAACGAACTCCTTGAACTGGAATCCGCCACACTCCCCCCACCCTGTGTGAGGGGGAGTGGGGCTGCTCCAGCGCCCGCCTGTCGCGCCCGGCCTGCTGTTTCACTCAAACTCACTTCACATCGAACAGGAAGGGATTCTTCCGCACCGAAACGAATGCCACTGTCTGGCTGGCCGAATAGCTCAAAGCCAGCTTGATGTTTCCAGCCTCGCCTTCATACCCATCCACCGCGATTTGGTAGGTCTGCCCGGCTACGGCGGTGAAGATCACCTTGCTCGTGTAGATCCCGCCCGAATAGTTCTCGTCATCGTTGGCAGCCACCTGGGTCAATGCGTTGACTGCCGTCCCTCGATAGACGCCAAGTACGGTGTCAAAGGGACTGCCCGCTGTGGTGAGGGTCACGCTGCCGCTGGTGGGAGCCATCCAACTCCACCAGACCGACTTGCCGCCGCCGATACCCGCGATGATCGGTTCGCCGGATTCCCGGGTAGCTCCAACGTTAGTCCCAGTGACCAGAGCAGAACTCCCCGTGATCAGTCGGCGGTTCGCGAAGTTGTTGTTGCTGGTATTGGTAACCACCTCGTTGTCGGCAATCGACACGGTGGCTGCACTCTGCGTGGCGATGACATAGCCGGTTCCAGCAGCCAGGGTCAGAACGGCGGTCTCGGTGCCTTCCGAGGCGGTGTCGTCGCGCACGATCATGTTGATCTTGGCCGATGCGGCTCCGACCGGGATCGTGACCGTCGTCGGGATCGACGTATAGTCCGTCCCGTTGATGGCGGTCCCCGTGATGGTCAGCTTGACGGTCAATGCCGTGGTCGTGGGACCGGTCCGAGTCACGCGGAAAGCCCCGGGATTGGTCGTCTGTCCCGTCGCGGTCTCGGCGGCACTGGCATCGCTGGCGGTGATACTGACGCTCGCGGTGGAGGTCGTCGTCCCCACAATCGAATCGATCCACGCGGCATAGGCCTGGACCCGAGTATCGAATGAGCGGTCCCCGATCCCGGCGTTATCCTGGTCCCCGCCGGAAGTCACCCCCGCCACATACAGCACCCCGCCGACCGTGACAAACGCGGGCCCTCCCGAATCGCCGGGAGCGGTGTTCGATTCCGTGTTGTTATCGAAGTTCCAGAAGATCGTCTGAGCGGTGACTTGATCAATCGGCGTGGTCCCGACACGCTTTGTGCCATAGTCCCCGGTATGCCCGGTGGTCCCGGTGCCACCGCCTCCGAAACCGACCAGCGTCAGCAACTGGCCCACCGTCGGAGTGGTCCGCGAAATCGGAGTCGGGGTCACATTGGTCACGGCTCGATCGAGTTTGTAGATCGCAATATCGTTGGCCCCGTCCTGGCCGATCCGATTCCCGTTGTAGCTCGGATGCAAGAAGACCTTGGTCGTGCGGTACTCCTGCCCCCCCACCATGAATCGTCCTGCGGTGTCTCCGACACCTTCCACACAGTGACCCGCTGTGAGCACATACTGCGGAGCAATCAGAGTCCCCGTACAACCATACCCTCCGCTGTCGCCGACCTGCCCGACGGAGGGGTACTGGTTCGTGACGGTGCCATTGACGATTCTGATGGTCGCAGCGCTCAGCAGTGATCGCATTTCCAGAGGGAGCGATTCGAGGGAGCGACTGCGACGCACCCGCCTGTGGGAGGTCCGTATCGAAATCAGGCCGACGATGCGCTGGAGCAGATTCATGGGAGGTCTCCGTGTCAGCAGGCCGGAAGGATGGCCCGTATTCGCAGTCCGAAGCGCAGGCTTTCGCTTCGAGAAGGAAGCAGAGGAATGAGCCGCTACATTTATTGGACCTGCTTCCCCTTGAGAATGCAAGTGGCATGCCAAGAGAATCGTGGGGAAGTGACGATTATCGGAACGGCACCCGCATCACCCGCATCACCCTAGCGTTTTCAGTAGACTTCAGGGATCGTGGATGGGAATGAACTGTCCCGATCCAGCGACTCGAACTCACGCGACTGTCTTTCGCCAGCGTCGAGATTGAATAAAACGCATGGACACTTGGTGAGTCTGCAATTCTAGCTGGGCAGGGGTGTCCGCCCCACGGTCACTCGACCCGTTGCAGAAACTCCCAGATGGCGTCGAACTGGGCCGGGGCGTGGCCGTCGAGTATCTGGTGAACCTTGGTCGTCTTGCCATCGGCGGAGAGTTTCGGCATGCGAGTGCCGATGTCGAAGCGGGGCGGGTCGAGTACCCACTGGCGGTAGAAGTCGTACCGCATCCGCTCCTGGGTGACGGTGAAGTTGATGCCGGGGGCGAGTAACGTTTTCGCGTCACCGGTCGGCGGCTCGTTTCCGATGGCGTGGCACTGACGGCAATCGAGGGTGTCCTTCTGAATCAGTCGTGCCCCGATGTTCGGGCCGTCTGCAATCGGCGTCGGTCCAGTTGGCTCACTGCCGTCGAGGATGCCGTGCTGCGCGGCCATCCCGGCGGCCAGTGTCTCCGCATAGGCCGGGAACGCGGGCATGCGGGCCTTCAGCCACGGACGCGGTCGCTCCTTGAGTTCCCCCTTGAGCAGCTTGGCCACCCACGCCTCGTGCAGCTTCTCCCCGGTCCAGGTCAGATGGGGGAGTGGGTCGGGGGCGAGACCGTGCTCGCTCTCTTCGGCGATAAGTTCCGCGCGGGGGCTGACTTTGAGATCGCGGGTGTGGCAGGCGGCGCAGTTGAGGCGGGTGATGAGCGTTTCGACCCGTTCGGTGAGTACCTCGGGTGAGTCGGGCAAGCCGGGGTTCTCCAAGAACTTTTGGATCGCCTTTCGCTGCCGCTCGTTGAACACATAACGCGGTGCGGCAGCGGGGACGGTCTCGGCGAGGCACCCCTGCCCGAGATCGCGAAACGACAGCGCGGGTCGCCGAGTCACTTCCGCGAGTCCGCCTTCGCGAGTCCCATGACACGCCGCACAGCCGCGCGCGGTGTAGACCTGAGCCCCGTTGGCAGCGTTCCCGATCGGACGAATCTCTGATCGCTTCACCGGCTTCGGATGATGGAGGAGGGCCACCAGAGCTGTGGCCTCCTCATCGGTGAGGTGGAAGTCGGGCATGCGGGTCGCGGGATGCAGAGCGGTTGGAGCCTTGAGGTACTCCTTCAATGTGCCAGCCTGGAACTTGTCACCCAGATGGTCGAGGGTCTGGCGAGTACGACCGACCGCTGGGCCGTCGGTCAGTGCCTTCCGATCGAGGGTATGACACGCGATGCAGCCGAGATCCTCGAACAGCGCGCGACCGCGAGTGACCAGCACTTCTTCAATCGGTGCAGCCTGCTCGGCGAACGCTTCGCCCCCTTCACCGAGATACGCCAAGAGGTCTGCCACCGCCTGCTGGTCCTCCCCGCGCTGAGCATCGAACAACTGTGGCATACTGCGGCGCGTGGCGGTCCATTCGGACAGCAGCTCGCCGGCCTTCGGAGCTGAGGCTAAGAGATGGTCTCGCACCCAGTCACTCTTCAATCGCGAGGCCACTCCCTTGAGACTCGGAGCCGCCGTCTCCGGTGAGTTCCACCGCGCGGCGTCCTTGGGATGGACCCCCTCGGGAGCGGCGTGGCACCTCGCACAGCGCAGCGTTTCGATCAGCTCGCGTCCTTCACCCCTTAGTTCGCGAGTCTCTAGCTGCTGGTCAGGCTCATGGAACAGCGCCGTCGGCGGGAGTGACTCCTCCGCGAAGTCCGGTCCCGACCAGAGGACGCGAGTCTGTTGGCCGATGCCTTGTTTCTGCTTGGACAGAACCGGATCGCCGGATTCGATCACGATCTCGTTGTATCCCGCATGCAGTTCGACCTCGCCCACATCCGAAGTGGGCAAGACGTTCTGATTGTCAGTAATCTGGTGTCCGTTGATGCGGATCTGGCCATGCCCGGTCGTCAGCATCCGGAAGTGATACACCCCGCGCTCGGGCACCTTCAGCCACCCGGCCTTGCGATACGCGGTGAGTCCCAGCGGGAGCCACGGGGACGCGGGGGTGTAGGGCGGATGAGAAGTCGCTCCCATGCGGACGACGCGGCGATCTGTCGCCTTTCCCTGATAGAGGACTTCCAACAAGCCCGGTCGCAGGCGGTCCAAGATCTCCTTCGGGAGTGTCCCCGGAGCGATGCGGCGTACGATCTGTGTCTCGGGGATCAGTCCATCGGGGATGCGATGCAGCGTGTAGGCGATCGTGCCGCGCGTCGGTTGCTCTTTCACCTCCAGATGCAAATTGAATCGAATCGTGAGTTGGCAACACGGTTGGAGTCCGTCGATTTCGAGGAACACGGTTTGGCGATCAAGCTTGGTGGCTGACTTCACCGTGAGTTCGTCGCGCCCCTGTTCATTGGGGTTTGAGAGCTTGTAATCGGCAGAGCCATAGACCTGGGAATACTTGTAGTTCCAGGCTTCGACGTGGTAGTTCGTGTGGTCCTCGATGTCGTTGCCGATAAACCCCGGGAAGTGGACGGCCAGTCCGTTCTTGTACGTCTTGATCGTGGTCGGCAGGTACGGCGAGTTCGACTGCGTATATCGCACGCGTTGCAGACACCCGTCCTGCGTGGCGGCCGTCGTCCACCCGCGCAGGCCGGTGACATACAACTGGCCATCGTGCGGGCTGAACTTGCCGCGACAGACCCCGGAGTCGAACACGAACGGGAACTGCACGGTGCCGCCTTGCAGGACCGAGTCGCCGTTCGGCCCGGAGACTCGCTCTTGCAGCACCTGCAGCATCGTGCATTGGCCGTACGAGAAGTGCAGCATCGTCCCGCGTGGCAGGCCCCAGTGGTCACTGTCGACCCACACTTCGCCGCCGCTGGAGTTGTCGATACGGCGGGGGATATAGGTGAACGGAGCCTCGACGCCGACCGTCCTCAGCGGGTCATGCAGGGCGATCAGCGGCTGTTCGAGTTTGTGCGGCACGAGGGGACCGGGGTAGCCGAAGTGGTCCCCTTTCTGGATGTCGAAGATGCCGGTGGCGGGGGTCCATTCCCCTTCTTGAGGCGAGGCGGAGAGCTGGCCTTGCGGACCGAGGCCCATGCCGTTGGGGTTGCGGAGGCCGGTGCCGATGACCTCGATCAACTGGCCATCGGCAGAGGTCCGAACCGCTCCCTGCTGGGCATGCAGGAAGTAGAACCGTCCGTCCTTGTCGGCTTCAAGGCAGGTCACGTAGTCGTGCCCACCCGAGGACGTGTCGTACTGGTTCGAGAAGCACTCGTAGTCGTCCGCCTCGCCGTTCCCATCGCGATCGCGCAGCCGCGTAATCTGGTCGCGCCCGAGGATGTACACCTCATTCTTAAACACCTTCAAACCCAGCGGCTGGAACAGCCCCGTGGCGTACCGCTTCCAGGTTAACTCTCGCAGTTCCCCATCGATGCCGGAGACGCGCCAGACATCGCCGTGGACGGTACACACGAAGGCCGTCGTCAGTGGATCGATGCCGTCATGCACCGGCCCGGCGGCGGGGAAGTCGACACCGGTGGTGAAGAACAGGGCCTTGTAGGGGTTGTCGAACGGGATGTTCAGAGTGTCGAGGACGTACGGGTGCCGACCGCTGAACGTGGTCGAGCCTTTGGTGGTGATCTTCTCGGTCCAGCGGGCCGGACCGGGTTTGGTCCATTCGGCGAGCGATTCGCTCTTCACACTCGGCAGGAGCGTCGTCAGGTCGGGGGCATCGTCTTCGAAGCGAATCGAGTAGAGCAGCTTGAACCGGACCGGCTTCTCACGAGGCGGGATGGTGAGGAGTGCGTTGTCGTGCGATGGCAATAATCCAAATCCCGGAGCCTTCGCGTCTTCGGGGATAATGACCACGCGGCGGTGGATTGCCCCCTCGGTCTGTAGCAGAGTGTGGGAGTCCCGGAGTGGCGACGGAATCACCTTTCCCTGCTCCGCACTCAGCAGTTTCATCGTCAGCCGGGAGTCGCCGGGATCAATCTCGAATTGTCGAGAAAAGACGCCGTCCGCCTCGCGCCACGGCGACTCGCGGACAACAGTCCCATCGACTGTGTATTCCAGAACAGCCCGTGGCTCGTGTGAATACATCCGGCGAAACTGGACCTTCGAATCAAACCAGATCGGTCCCTCGGGGAGCGCCATCTGCAACGTCCCGTTCGGCTGGGGCGAGGCGATGATGCCGTATCGCGCGGGGTCGAACTTCAGGAACCCACCGGTCCAGATGGCGCGGAGCCCGCAGTGCTGAGAGTCGTAGCACAGCGTGGCTCCCTGGTCGTCGCCGACGCGAATCGAGAGCCCCTTCTTGACCGGGCCATTGGGGAGCGACACGATGCTGGCCAGCCAGCGCCCGATTTCGGACTCCTGCCACCGCCCATCGACCGAGTTCTTCTCCGTCCAGTCGAACCCGACCTGCTCTTTGCCCCAGTGGTTCTGTTCGGACTTGGGGGCAGATGACACGGCGGGCGGGGCGGAGGCGAATGCATCGAGCCTCCGCTTGCACTCGTCCGGCGACTTGCCGTCGGCGAGCTTGTCGAAGTGCCACAGCCCCAGCGTCGTGGCCAGTTGCCGCTCATCGATCAACGGGGCTTCGGTGGGGACTTCGGTGAACTCCCGCACGCCGCGAGTGAACCGCACCTCGTCAATGAAACCCGCGCAGCCGATTCCTCCCTCGACGAGTTGACCGATCGCGAT
Organism: Planctomycetota bacterium; assembly: GCA_043743415.1. Classification (GTDB taxonomy): domain Bacteria; phylum Planctomycetota; class Planctomycetia; order Planctomycetales; family Planctomycetaceae; genus TH-plancto1. Next base: position 6,608 of record JAYTWO010000281.1, on the reverse strand, counting down.
CGGACCGGCCTCGGCAGGCTTCGAGGGTGGCAGCGGCTTATCGAGCGCGCCCTTCCCATCGACGAAGAGACGAAGTCTCCCCGGCTCAAACGTCATCGCCACGTGATGCCACTGCCCATCGGCGATGTTCACCTCGCTCCGGTAGTCACCGCCGCGTCCCGGCATATAGACCGCGAAGTGCCCGGCCCCCGCGTGCGAGTACATCTCCCAATGCGTGGCCGACGACTTCGGCTCGCTGGCCATCAGGATGTTGAACCCCTCTTTCGAGGTCAGCTTCGTCCAGCAGTCGACCGTCACCGTGGCGTTGCGATGGTCCGCGTGACCCGCGAAGTAGGCCCCGCCTTGCCCGGCATCGAGGGCCTTCCCGAACTTGCCCTCCGCCAGCACCAGCTTCCCGGTCGGCTTCGGAGCCGGAGCCGGAGCTGCGGCGTTCTTCGGCGGTTCGGCCTTGGGTACTGGCGGTGCCCCATCGGCTGTGAAGGCGATCACCTGGCGGTTGGCGGACCAGGCTGTCGCGCGGCGGAGCATCTCGTTGGCTTCGAACGCTTCATACGTCCGCTCGCTATGCCCGAGCAGGGTCTGGAACACCCGTCCCTTGCCATACGTGTAGACCCACGCCAGCGGCTCATCGCGGTCGGTGACTTTCGAGTGGGCGGTGATCAGCGGCTCGATCGGATCGGGTCCGTCCTGGCGGAAGTAAAGTTCATCCACGATCGGGAATCCCTTGAGTCCCGCTGTGATCTCATGCGGCAGCGAGGTCACCGCGACCTCGAACGGGCCGAACGCATCGTGCCCGCTCTGGGCCTCGCCGACCCCCTTGTGGTTCCAGACTCGTCGCACGATCTTGCGGTACTCCGGCCAGTCGGACTCCGCCGCCATCGGGAGTGAAGCGTTCCAGGCCCCGTTGGCAAAGTGGACCACCACCAGCCCGCCGCCGTCTTGCAGAAAGTCCATGAACTCTTGTTGAGCCTTGGGCGAGAGACTCTGCGGGTCGTGCCAGTTGGCGTAGCTGTTGAGGAGCACGACATCCTGGATCTGAATCAGCTTCGTGAAGGCCGTTTCGGGGTCGGTGCTGACGGTGACTTTCACGCGCGGGTCGAGTTCGAGCTGGGCCTTGAGGACCGGTGTGGTCCTCTCCCAGTTGTGCCACTTGTGGGCCTCGTTCCCGGCCAGCAGCAGCACGCGGATCGGTTCCGCGTCGAGCTTCGCTTTGTCGGTTCCCTTCACGCCGGAGAGGGCAGCGGTCACTTCTTGGTGGGTGAAGTAGCGGGCTTGGACGCCGCCCTCGGGGACTTCAACTTTGGCGGTCCAGGCGAGGGCGTTGAGGATCAGCGTGCGGAACTCGGCGACCTTCCAGTTCTCGTAGAAGTGGCCGCAGGTGGTGCCGAACCCGCGTCCGCCGTTGGAGCGTTCCTTGGCCCAGGCGACGATCTTGCCGTCCGGTTCGCGACCGGGCAGGACCGGCACGGAGAGCAGCGGAGTGGCGGTCTTGATGGAGGCGGGATCGGCTCCTTCGGGCAAGAACCGCACGTTGAAGTAGAACTCCTCCTTCATCGAAAACGGCCTCAGTCCCCGGCTCAGCGGATGTTCCGGCGAAGTGATTTCGATCGCCGTGTCCTGCGTCTGAATGGCCGAGTACCACTTCTTCTGCCCGTTCTCTTCCCAATCAAAGTACCCGCCCGACCAGTCGAGGATCTGCGTCGCGTACTTGTCCGGGGCGAACGTCGAGAAGTGAAACGTACAGAACCCACAGCCGCGATCGATCTGCTTCTGCACCAGCGCCAGATTCTCCGGCGAGGCAAAGTGCGGAGCCTCCGCATACAAGTCCCCATCCCGCCCGTCCGAAATCACCATGATCGTATCGGCATCATCGAGCGTCGCTGGATCACTCGGCCACCCATCCAGGTGGTACTCCACCCGCACCTGGTCCTGGATGTTCGAATGGTCGAGCATCACCTTCAGCAGCTTCACGCTCCATGGGTAGTCATGAATCCCATTCCCGACCGGCCCGTGGCTCTTCGGGCCAGCGATGAGGACAATCTTGCGGAGTGGGTCAGCTGCGAGAGTGAGCGAGGTCCAGCCGAACAGGCACAAGAGCAAAGGCATCAGGGCGAGTCGCATGAGAGTTCCCGGGAAGAGCGATCGTCGAGGGCACGCACAATCACGACTGCCAGAATATCAACCACCACTTTCAATCTCCAACATCCACTGCTTGGTTCTCACTCCGCCCGCCGCACTGAAGCCACCCAGCCCGCCCGCCGAGCCGACGACGCGGTGGCAGGGGACGATGATCGGGACGGGGTTGGAGGACATGACCGTCCCCACCGCACGGGCGGCACCGGGGGAACCGGCCAAGGCGGCGACCTCTCCGTAGGTCTTGGTCGCCCCACGTGGAATCGAGCGGACGGTGTCGACGACCCGTTGCTGAAAGGAGGTCAGCGGGCGGGGACGAATCACCACCACCGCGTCGAAGTCGACATCGCCACCGGCAGCGTACTGCTCCAGTTGCTGGCGGATCTGGGGCGACCAGTCGGCCTCGAGGACAGTGTCCACATCGGCCCCGAGGGCCTCGCGCACGGCCGCGGGCGAGGCATGCCCAAACGTCACGCGGGAGACTCCCTCACGGCTGCCGAGTAATCCGAACCAACCGATCTCGGTCGGAAAGACAGAGAGAAACACCGGCGACAACTTCCCCCGAGGAGCGGTGCGGCGAGTCACTGTGCCGGGGATGGGGGGCATGTCAACCTCGTCATGTGTCATCCGCTAGATGGGAACGTGATCGTTCAATCGCACAACCAGCGCATCCACGATTCTATGCCATAGGTGCGGTCCGGACCCAGCCTGCGCAAGATCCCATAGCAGCCCGCCAGAAAGAGCAGGGCCAGCGGGATCGAGACGGTGATCGGCATGGCCTTCATCCAGAACGCCGTCGGATCGTTTCCTTTGGTCATCCCATAGATCCAGAGCGGCCACAAATGCACCACATGGTGCAGCACGTAGATCGTCAGCGAGTAGCGGCTGAACGTCTTGGCGATGCTCAGCAGCCCTCTGTACTGCAACGCTCGCGGATTGAAATCTACGCCCTGATGGGCCAACCCAATCAACATCAGAGCCATGCCCAGAGTGCCCAGCACATACACCGTCGTGGACGGAAACATCGTCCAGCCTCCCAGCAGGGTGTTCGAGAGCACTGCGGGCAGGTAGGGGCGTGACAGCAGCACCAGCACCGCCGTGGCGCTGAACGCTGCCCCCGTGAGTACGGTCGGCCAGGGGGAGGGGCGTGTCCCGGGCTGTTCCGTGGACTCGACAAACAAGACCGAGGCCGTCACAAATCCGGCCAGTGAATACACGATCCACGGGAACAGCGGGAAATACCCCGTGGACAGAAAACCGATCAGCACGTCAGACAGCGTCATATCGTACTCGAAGTACTGGTTCTCCCAGTACGTTCCATAGTCGGCCATCTCTCTCAGGAGCGGACTCACCAGCAGCACCATGGCGGCCGCCAGAACGGAGAGGACGAGCGGGACTCGACGGGCTCCATTCAGCAACAGTAACGCCACGCCCACAAAGGTGAGCACGTCCCAGTTGAAGGTGTCTTCCGGCATCCACACCAGGATGTTGAACGCGAAGCCGATCCCGAACACGAACAACCCGCGCCGCACCGACACCTTGGAAATGTCCTGCTCGCTGATCCCGCGCGCTTGCTGCCCCGTCACCCACAGCCGGTAACTGACACCCGACAGGAACGCGAACAGCGGGGCTCCAAATCCCGTAAAGGGCAGTTTGAATCCGGAGAGGTTCTCGCTGAAATGAACCAGCACCATCACAAAGATGGCGACGGTTCGGAGAATGTCGATCGAGGGGTAACGCATCACCTACGGCCCCACCTTCACGAGAATCTCGAAGCCGGAGAGCAGAAACTGGATGAACAAGAACACGATGATGATCCACTCCAGAATGTGGCCCGTGCGGGCGAGCTTGTAGTCACTGGTGCGTTGGCCGCACATCTCGTACACCCCCTCGAAGACCTCGATCTGCTCGTCGAGAATTTCGTAGCGATGCTCCATGCGGGTGCGGTCCCGGAGTCGCTCGCCCATCTGACTCGCCAGCGTCGGGGGATGCAGATGGGGGCTGTGGACATACGGACCGAGGCGGGTGAGTCTCGCCCGCAGCAGGAACACCTGCCCAAAGCGCTGTCGCAGTTGCTGGTGCTGACTCATTGATGTCTCGTTGAACTCGAAGGCCAGCGGCATGTCGGCTTCCAGTTGCGGCCAGGTTTCGCCCAGAGTCCGCTCGATCTGGCTCAGCTCCGCGTCATAGAACGCCGCCTCGATCACGGCCTTGCGAACGGCCTCCAGCCGGTCGGACTGCGCCAGGATGGCGCTGCGTCCGGGAGTCCAGCAGAGTTGGACTCCCTGGAACATCATGACGAGGGGCTGAGGAGCATCCGCCGGCGCGGCGGCCTCGACCCAGTGCCGCAGGCGGTTGAACAACTCGCTTTCGGATTCGATCGTGGCCTCCCCGGCCTGAGCCGGGACGGTGAGAATCGTCAGGGTGCCCGCCGCGACGGACTGCGGAGGGAGGTCACTCGGGACGAGGACCGCCCGGCGCCTCAGCAAGGGAGGGAACTCCATGACGAGCGTCTGACCGGCAGTACTCTCCGCGACGAAGGCGATCTGTTGAATCGCGGATCCCGGCGGCAGCGTCGAGGCGAAACTCGAAGGACTGGGCACAGCGGTATTCCGGATGCCTGGTTCGGCGTCGGTCATCATGCGTCTTTCTGGGGGGTGTCGGCCAGTTGTGCGGCGATCCAGGCGGCCACGTATTCCGCGGAGTCCAAAACGCCATTGAGTGTGGAGTCGTACAGGTAATCCCCGACCAGGAACAGGTTCGGATGTTCCAGCGGCTCGGGCTGATGCCGTCGGTCGTGGCTCTGCGGCACGATCCCGCCGGGGAGGGCATTCACCGCCCCGATCCAGCGATGCACGCGACCCTCGATGAAGTCGTGACGGCCATGAGTCAGGAAGTGCGGCAGCGAATCGAGCGCCTCGGCGATCAACTGCTCATCGCTCAGGGGACTCTTCTGCTCGGCGACCTCACCCGCCAGCAGCCACCCCAGCACGCCATGCGTACTGCCCGGCACCCGCGACGATTCGTCATACAGACAGCAACCGCCGAAACGGTCCAGCATCCAGTACGAATCGGTAAAGGCGTCGCGCCAGAAGGGCTGCTGGAACAGGATGGTGATCCGCAGATAGTGAGCTGGGAAGTTGTACTGCGAGTGATGCCTGCGCAGCGCCTCGGCCAGTCGGTCGCCCTGATAATCGACGGACAGCAGGTGACTGTGGGGCAGGGCGATGACCACGAAATCGAAGTCGTCCTGTCGCGTCTCTCCTCGGTGAACGGAGCGGACGCGGAGTTTCTGTCCGACTTTCGTCACGCTGTGGACCGGCTGCTCCAGCCGAATCGTGGCGGCGATGCGGGCCGCGAGTTCTTGCGGGAGTCGTTCGTTGCCGCCCTCGATCCCGTACAGGTCCATGTAGGCGGGATCGTTCATCAGGTAGTTTTGCAGACCGTACGCCACACTGGTTCGAGCGGGCTCGGTGGCCAGATCGCTGTGAATGAGGTTTTCGACGTAGCCCCGCGCGTCCGGATCGGCGATGTCGGCCACGAGCGCGTCGAAACGGTGGCGCTCGGGCGGCGCAGTGGCCCCCTCCGGGTAGTCGGAATAGTAGAACTCCTGGGGAGTCATGCGGTCTTTGGCCAGCCGGTCAAACTCCTGGACCGCACGGTACGCCTGCGGGCCGAGCTGATCCCGGATGTCATCCATGTTGGAGAGGATCTGGTGATTCATGATCACCGCCGGGCCACCCATCTGCCGGATGGGGAGTCCCAGCTCGGCGATCAAATCCTTCAGCGGATCTTCGTCGAACATCGAGTAGTCATAGAACTCCGCCGCCCCTGCTTCATAACCCACGGGCAGGGCACCGAACTGCGGCGTGAGGATCTTGCCCCCCAGCCGAGGACTGGCCTCGTACAGGGTCATCTGCACCGGACAATGAGCCATCTTCTGCAGCGCATAGGCAATCATCAGGCCACCCGGCCCCCCGCCAACAATGGCCACATTCCACGTAGGCATCAGTGAATCCCATGGGGTGAATGACTCCCAGCTCGCGCATTGTACACGACCTGATCCCTTCCGATGAATCAACCAAGTCAGTTCTCTGGCCCCGGAATGCGGGTGAAACACCGCGAATCGGAAAAGGTTTCGAACAAACTACCCCGCAGTCACCGGAACTCGCGGTGCCGCAGTGTTTCACACGGGGAAAGCTGTCAGCCCGCAGGTTGCCACGTCGTGCCTTGTCATGGCTTGAGTTTGGGGTTGTGGCCAACCCGCCGGGAGAGCGAAGCTCCGGCTGAGCCGCTTCCCGGGGAGGACGCTGACTGGCACCAGCGGCTCAGCCGGAGCTTCGCCCTCCCGAGGGGAGCCAAAAGCGCAAAGGGGAGGCAAATAAAGGTGTCAGGAACCATTTCCGTCTCCTTTCACCAGTTTCGGTCGGCCGCGAGGGCGGGTGGTGGCGGGGTGGCCCCGGTTGAGGGAGTGG
>JAYTWO010000280.1:0-11736 GCA_043743415.1 Planctomycetota bacterium | reverse complement strand
CGATGCCAGTTCGAAGATGCCCGATGGCACCCACATCACCGGCGTCGAGGGCCTGCAAACCGCGATGCTCAAGAAAGAGGACTTGTTCCTCGGTGTCCTGGCGACGAAACTGATGACGTACGCCTGCGGTCGGGAACTCGGTCTCGCCGACCAACCGACCGTGAAGGCCGCCGTCGTCGACATGAAGTCGCACGGGTACACGCTGCGGTCGCTGGTGAAGTTCGTGGTGGTGAGCGAGGCGTTCTCGACGCGGTAGGAATTTTCCAATCGGGAGCAATGGAGATCGCCTGGCGACACGTCTGGTTCGGTGCTGCGGTCACATCAGTGCTGTTTACGGCGGGAAAATCGCTCATCGGCCTGTACCTGGGCCAGACTGCGACGACATCCGTCTATGGCGCAGCGGCTTCGTTTGTGGTGCTGCTGTTATGGAACTATTACACAGCCCAAATCTTCCTGTTTGGAGCCGAACTCACGAAGGCCTATGCGATTCGCTGTGGTTCTGGGATTGTTCCCTCGCCGGATGCCATCTCGGTCAATCCCGCTGAACGAATTCACCAAGGCCTGGCGAGGCACTCACCGCAGGGTAGCCCCGATTGACCGCTTTAGGTCTCCCGAAGCGGCGCAGTCGGAAGATCTTCTAGCACCGAGTATCTCGTCCCAGCGAACCTCTTGTGCCAAGGCACACCGATTATACCTCGTCGAAAGTTTTTCCAGAAAATCAACGCGTCCCTCGCTTTTGATCTATCGCAGGGTGACTCGGGATCATTAGCGTTGAAGTCTCTGCTCGTGATCACCCTTCGCGATTTGCCGTCAGTCGCGTAAGGCACTGCCTGTTTCCAAATGAGGTCGCTCCTGTGAGTCTCTGCCAACTCCTTCCACCATCACTCTCCGTGGCGACACCCAACCACACCCTCCTCGCCCCACCACGCCGATCAGGACTCACCAGACGCGAGTTCGTCGCCGAATACCAACGCCCGCGATTGCCGGTCATCCTGACCGACGCCACGCAGAACTGGACCGCCCGCAGTTGGTCACCCGAGGTGTTGCGGAACAAGGCGGGACAGCGTGATGTCACCATCCGAACATCTCAAGGCTCCCAGGTCTATCGTCTGGAAACGTTGTGCGATCTCATCGAAGCCTCGACTGCGGGGAGGCCCGCTCCCTATGCTCGCAATATCGATGTGGAGCGAGAACTTCCCGAGCTGTGGGACGACATCCAGCCACGACTCGAATTCGCCCAGCCCGATTGGAAATCGTCAGCGCTGCTCCCTCGGGATTTCATCTTTCCCAGCGGTCTGGTGGAGCTGTTTTTCGGTGGTGCGGGGAGTTCATTCCCTCGGCTGCATGTCGACTACTGGGGGATGGATGGCTTCTTTGCTCAATTGTACGGGGCGAAAGAGTTCATCTTGCTGGCTCCTGACCAGAATAAGTTCGTGTACCCCGATGAGGATGGGGGGCTGACGAGTCAGATCGAGAGCATCGACAACCCGGACTTCGACCGGTTCCCCCGGTTTCGTCAGGCTCAGGTCATCCGGTTTTTACTGCAACCCGGTGAGACGTTGTACCTGCCCAACGGTTGGTGGCATACGACCTATATGCCGGAAGTTTCGATCACCGCAATCACAGCAACTTGGCACCGTCACAACTGGGGCCAGTTCATGAAGCAGTATCGCATTCGCGGGAAAACCCAGGGGCTGGCCAAGCTGGCAGCTCTGGCAGGGTTGAAGACGCTCGGTTTGGTTCTCGGGGCGCGGGATGTTGTGCAAGGTCGGTAAAGAGCCATCGGAGCGAAGTGGGCAGCCGATGACATGGCTCTCCAGACTCGCCATAATTCGCCTGATCTTGTGAACCTTTTCGTTCCAACTGGGGAATCACTGGCATCGTGAGCGACCCACCGGACACCGCGGAGTGGCCCCGGTTGACGCTGTGGACGGGGTGGCCTAGCCGCTGCTTTGAGCGTCTGGGTCGCGGAGCGACAAGAGGGATGACAGAGGTGCATCCGCAGTGAGAATCAAGTTTCATCGACTGCCTCCTGTTCCTTCGTCACCCAGACATCCAAAGCGATGTCTGGGCCACCCTGCCAGTCATTGGTTCCTGACACCTTTGTTTTCCCCACGCCGCGTGCCCGACGACTCACTCTACATCCAGTCGGTCACGACCTCAATCAGGCCCAGTTGCCGCGAGTAGTTCTTCGCACTCGACCAGCGGCGGGGTGGCACTGACAACGAAGGCCCCACTGCCGAATGTGGGGTTGATTCTGGGGTGCCACTGGAGGTCGCTGTGGGCCGCCAGGATCCTCGTGCGTGATGCGACCATCAACCGTTCCATCCAGTGGTGGGGCGTCTGAGTACTGGCGAGTCAAAGCCCTCGCCTGTGTGGGGGGCCAGCAACATCGAGAGAGACGGTTCACACTCGAAACGCTGGCGGGGGAGAGGGGGCAGAAGGGCACTGGCTGCCTACTTTTCTGACGCACACACCCGTCGGGCCAGAATCTCGGGCAGGGGATACTCGGAGATCGGCACGCCCAGGGAACGCACTTCTTGCAGTCTGTGCCAGGCGCGGGTGACGAGTGCCTCGCGCTCGCGGACCGAGGCGGGGTCGAGTTCGGACTTGCTGAACAGACCCTCAACGACCACCGGCTCGAACGCCGGATCGACGATGAACTGGGCCACGACTGGATTGCAGCGGAGGTGTCGCTCGGGGGTTGAGAGCAGCTGTCTCGCTTCGACCTCGCCCAGGATATACCGCAGGTACAGATCGCTCCCCTCGACGAATTCGACTTCGTCGCCGCAGACTTCGCACAGGTATCCCTGATCGCATTGAGCCATGTCAATTCCCGCGTTCGGATTGAGTCTCCAGGCCAGTGGCGCTCCCCGTCGCTCCACTCACCGCAGGAAGTATACAGCAGGCATTCGTCATTCGAGGACCGAAGCCGTGCTACTCTTGATGCGGCTTCCAACCGTCGGTGGCTGCCGACGCCGGTGCGGAGATCTCATCGGCGGGAACCACTGCGGCAGGGAACGCGGGGGCAGCGGACTGCGAGGGAGCGACGTTCCGGAAAGAAGCTGTGACGATCGGAGCGGACACGGGGGGCTGGAACGTCCCTTCGATGGTGGGATCGCCGAGGTTCGGCAACAAGGCCGCGAGGTCGTCGAGAGCCGTCATCGCATCTGGCTCGGACTGTACGACGGGGGCCGGGGCGATGGTCATGGCCGCGATGTTCGAGGGCGGAGTCGCCGTGGCGGTGGGAGTGGTCACGACTGCGGTGGTGATCTGAGCCTGGGCTGCGGGGTGAGCGGCCCGCGCCACGAGGGCTGGCGTCGGAACACGCTCGCCGAGGCCGTGCTTTAGCGACGCATTTTGATAGACCGTCCACGCGCGGGGCACGATCTCATTCAGCTTGGCGGTGCGAGTCTCGTCGTTCGGATGCTTCGACAGCAGGTCCGGAGTTTTTGAGCTGGAGGCCTGCTGGAAGCGAGTCCAGAATCGCGGAGCCTCCTGCGGGTCGTAACCGGCGCGGGCCATCAGCAGCACTCCGATCGAGTCGGCCTCCTCCTCTTGGGTGCGACTGAATGGCAGGTGCGATTCCGCCTGCGTTCCCAGACCATACACGTTCTTCATCATCTCGATCCGCTTCGAGTCGCGACCGATCACGAGACGACCGAACGCGGGAGCGCCCTCTGCGGCTTGAATCTGATAGGCCATCCGTTCGCTGCCGTGTGCGGAGAGGACGTGTGCCACCTCATGCGCGAGAACCACCGCCAGTCCGGCCTCTGTGCCACAGACCGGCATCAGCCCTTCGTAGACCACCACCTTGCCTCCCGGCAGGCAATACGCATCCTGCCTCGGTCCGCTGAGCAGCGCGAACTCCCACCGGAAATCGGGGCGCTTGGCGGCCGAGGCGATGCGGTGTCCGACGCGGTCCAGCATCTGCGTGAACTGAACGTTCTGCGACTTGGGTTCGGTCTCCAGAACCTCTTGATAGACCTTGGCTGCGAGTGCGACTTCCTGCTTCTCGGCCCGGTTTTCGAGGGGATCGAACCGGGTTGTCAGGAGCAGGGACTGACAACCAGTCAGCCCCATGAGCAGGGAGGTGGTGACCAGAATCCCCTGCCAGGAGCGGGCAGCGATCGATCGACCGAAGGGGGATGGATATGGCGACATGACCACGGCCTCAAGGAGGGAATACGAGGACCGGTTCATCGGGGCAGAACGCACCGACAATCAGGGATGGGGGCCGTGAGGCTAAGTCAAGACCACGTTGGACGACAAGAGGAAGTCGTCCCAGCGCTGCGGATCGATCGGCGGATCGGCAGGAATTGACGGTCCGGGAGGGAGTACTGAATTCATTCCGTGCTCTGCCCGCGTGAACGGAATGAATTCCGTTCTACGAAAAAAAAACGCTCGTGAAGCCGGAGGCCGCACGAGCGTTTGGAGTGTGTACAACCGGGTTCGAGTGGTCCACCCGCTTTGTATTGTCGACTACGGCGATCACCTGTTGGCGTCCGCCCACGTTCTGGGGAACGTCGCTACGCGACCTTTATCGAACTGCGGTCGTGGCCAACTGCTTGCCGCCAGCGGGCTTCGTTTCGGGATGCTCGCGGTTCATCAACCAGACCAGGGCCGGGCTGGCGATGTAGATCGAGCTATAGGTTCCGACCACGATCCCGATCGTCAGGCTGAACGCGAACCCTCGCAGCCCCTCACCGCCAAAGAAGTACAGGATCGACGCGGTGATGATCGTCGTGACCGAGGTCAGCAACGTGCGCGACAGCGTCTGGTTCAGGCTCAGATTTACCATCTCCCAGGTGATCTTGGGGCTCTTGCCCCGCACTTCGCGGATGCGGTCAAACACCACGATCGTGTCGTTCATCGAGTACCCGATGATCGTCAGGAATGCCGCGATCATCGTCAGGTTGATCTTGAAGTCGATCAGGTTCAAAGCCCGACCGAAGGCGGTGTGGCTCAGATAAGCTCCCACCGTCACGGCTCCGAGCGTGAACGCCACATCGTGGAACACGGCGATCGTCGCAGCCAGCCCGAACGTCATGCCGTGGAACCGGAACCACAGGTACGCGGTAATGGCCAGCAGGGAGATGGCAATCGCCAGCACGGCCCGCAACTGGGTATCACCGGCCACGGAGGACGAGAACTCGGTCAGTTCTTCGAACAGCGGCTGACCATTGAGTTTCGTCATCAACGCGGGCAGCACCTTGGCGGCGTCTTCGGTTGTGACCTGATTCGACAGGCGAATGGGAATCGTGTTGGTGACCTCTTCCTTCGGAGCATCGGCGGGACGGATGGGAGGGTCGACGAGTTTGTCGGCTTCCTGGTACTTCTGACCCGTCGCACCGATTTCGCGAAGCACCTCACGCACCGACTCGGCGAACGCCGAGGGCGTGATGGACTGGCCGACGGTCGCTGTGAACTGTTGTCCGCCTTCGAATTCTGCCTCATAGGCCATTCCGGCCTCATCGAGTTTTGCCGTGGTGGGCGGGACCACGCTGGCAGCGCTCAGCTGAAGCGACTGCTGCCGCAACTTGAAGGGGGAGCCATCGAAGGCTGTCTTCATCTTCTCGCGCAGTTGGGATTTGATCTTCTCGTTTCCGGCCTCGGTGCCAGAACCTCCCTGGTCTTCGACAGTTCGCATGCGGAACAGTTCGTTCCCATCGACTTCGAGTCGTTCGAGGGAAACCCCATCTCCGAATGTCTTCGCCAACTGGGTTCGCACCACATCGATATCACTCGTCTGGGTGCCATCAAAGCGGAAGGTGACCATCGCTCCACCGCGGAAGTCGATGTCGAGGTTGTCCCGGCCCCGGAACGCCACAATCAGCAATCCCAGCAGAATCACGATTTGCGACCCGATCACGAACTGCTTGGTCTTGCCGACAAAGTCGAAGTTGGTCTGCTTGACGACGCTGTACATCTTGAGGGTCTTGAGCCGACCGGTCCGGTCCAACAGTTCGAAGATCACGCGGGCCACATAGACCGTGGTGAACAAGCTGATCACGATGCCGATGAACAGCGTGACGGCGAAGCCCTTTACCTGATCGGTACCGACGTAGTACAGCACCAATGCCGAAATCAGGGTGGTGGCGTTGGAGTCGATGATCGTGCCCAGGGCCTTGTCGAAGCCGTTTTTGATGGCCATCCGCATGCTCGACCCCTTGGCCAGTTCTTCTCGCATGCGTTCGAAGATCAGCACGTTGGAGTCAACAGCCATCGAGACCGAGAGCACGACCCCCGCGATGCCGGGCAACGTCAGCGTGGCATCGATCAGAGCCATGGAGGCCAGCAGCAACAACAGGTTGAACGACAGGCACAGGTCGGCGATCAGACCGGCCTTCAGGTAGTAACACGCAGTAATCAGGAACACGGCCATCATCGACAGCAGGGTCGCCCGGATGCCGTTGGCCTTGATGTCGTCACCCAGCAGTGCCGAGATTCTAAACTCGCTGGTGGGTTGCTTGATGAGCGGCAGGGAGAGTGCCCCGGCATTCAGGACGGTGATCAGTTCGTCGATTTCCGCCTGCGAGAACTGCCCCGAGATCTGGCCATTCCCATTAATGCGGTCGTTGATCGTGGGGGCGGAGTGAATTTCGTCATTGAGCAGAATCGCCAACTGGGTCTTGAAGCCGCTGCCTGCTTTCGGCAGATGGGCTCCGGTCAGTTGCCCGAACAGGGCTCCCCCACGACTGTTGAACTGGAAGTCGACAGTCGGAGATCCGCCTTCTCCCTGACCCTGCCGGGTGTTCACCAGATCTTTGCCGGTGATGCGATGGTCAGCCCGAGGTTCGCACACGACCAAAAATTCAGTGATCTGCTTCCCGTTGCGTTCAAACGTGCGGGACTTGGCCGTGCCGTTGCCGTCGCCGACATTTTTGTACTCGGCCTTCTGGTGGACCTTGCCCGGTTCCCGCCACTTGGCGATCAGTTGATTGTTGCGATAGATCTCGCGGACCCCGGTCCCCTTCGCGTCCTGGGTCTGCTGGGCCTGGTTAATCAGGTCCAGGTGCTCCTCCGTGTTGGCCAACAGACAGAACTCCAAGTCGCCGAGATTGGTGATCTGGTTCTTGATCCGCTGCGTGCGTTCCTCGTCAGCACCGGGAACGATGACCTCGATCCCGTCAGAGCCCACCACACGCACGGTCACTTCTTCCGTGCCCGACGGGTTAATGCGCTTGTTGACAGCGGCCACCATCTTTTCCATTGTGGGGGCATCCACATCTTTACCAGCCGCTGCAGTGGCGACCCGGTCGACCTGAAATACGAGGTTCGTGCCCCCGGCGAGGTCGATGCCGTAGTTGAAGATTTCGACCAGTTGGCGAGGCTTGTCCGGTGCCTTCGGATCGCTCGTCAGCATGTGGACCGCAAACGGGGCAATGCCGATCACGAGCGCGAACAGCACGATCCCGATCCGGTTCCCCATGTCCTTGACCTTGAGCGTGTTCGCCAGCCACTGGCCGACCACGAACGGCAGGACGATCATCGCCACCAGCGACAGCAGCACGACCCACAGCGGGGTGCCGGTTGGAGCCGTTGTCGAGGCCGCAGCTGCCGCAGTGGCTGCCGCTGTCTTGACACCCTCTTCGGCAGCCAGGATCAGACCGGACAGGTTCAGATTCGAAAACCAGTGATTCATGGACACTCTGCTCCGCCTCCGCGTGGAGGGTTCGGCACGCCGAAGGGCGTCACCGGGTGTGGTCATTGACTTGCTTCAGAACACATTCTTCTGCGCCCTGGGATAGGCTTCCAGCCTGTCATCTACAGGAATGACAGGCTGGAAGCCTATCCCACGGCCAGAGGCCACGGGCCGCTCGACTAACTCTTGGGGGAGACCGCAGGCGGAGGCACCGCCCGGATCGCACTCGCTTCAAACCGAACTCGCATGGTGTCACTGAGTTGCAGCGTGACTTCCGTGCCATCTTCGGACAGCGACACGAAGTTCCCTCGAATCCCGCCAATCGTCACCACGGGGTCGTTCTTCTTCAAGCCCTTGAGCTTATCCAGTTGTTGCTGGGCCTGCTTCCGGGGGTTGTTCCCAAAGAACTGCATCGCGAACATGAGAATGACAGCTGGCAGGATCAGGATCAGAATCCCACCCATGCCACCGCCCGCTCCTTTGTCCGCCGCCTCTCCGGCGGGAGTCGAAGCCGGAATCTCTTCCACGGCCAGCAGCGCTGTCGAGATCCAATTGCCCATCAGACGGAACCTTTCCGAGGTATGACGTGTCAACAACCTCGCTCCGGGTCCGCCTCCATAGAAGCCTGCCGGTGCCGGAAGTCATCGAAGCTGGGGATTTTAGGGACGACGGTCCCGTCCAGCAAGGCGGCGTGGAGTGCGTTTGTACGATGTCGGCGAACTCGCTCGACCCGCCAGCGAGATCGCTCATGGCCAGCGCCCGGGGAGAAACCCGCCCGGATCAGGCGAGGGCGTCGTGTCAGACTTCCCCAAGCACAGCTGTGAGGCGGGATGGCCCAGAGTCGCCACCGCGAGTGGAGAATCAGTGGAGATCAGTGTTCCAGTCGCTTCTTTCCACCGACATGTGGCCGTGAACACTGATTCTGAATTGACTCTCGCGGCGACTCGTCGTGTATCGCCCTGGGGTCCGGACCTGGGGGTTACTCCTCCAACCCATACTTCCTCAGCTTTTCCCGCAACGTCCCCCGGTGCCAGCCGAGGAGGTCGGCGGCTTTGGCCCGATGGCCTCCGGCAGCGGTCAGGGCGGCTTGGATCAGCGGGGGCTCGACGAGGGCCAGCAGGTCATCGTGCCATGTTGCGGTGTTGGCTCCCGCGAGGTCGGCGGCTCGCTGTTTCGTCCAGTCGGTGATAAACGCAGCCAGGCTCTCGGCCCCGTCGATCTTCGGCTGTGCCGTGCCGGGAACGGAGAAAATCTGCGGCGGGGGCAGATGTTCCGGGAGTACGATCCCCTGGCGGGACAAGATCGCGGCGTGCTCGATGGCGTTCCGCAGCTCGCGGACGTTTCCGGGCCAGGCTCGCTGGGATAACTCGGCGAGACACTCCCCCGAAAATCCGGCGGACCCGGGCGAGGACTGACGCAAGAAGTGCTCGGCGAGAAGGGTGATATCGTCGCCCCGCTCCCGCAGGGGTGGCAACTGGAGTTGAAACGCTCCGAGCCGAAAGAACAGGTCGGCCCGGAATTCCCCCTTCGCGACCAATTCCGGCAGTGGGCGGTTCGTCGCCGCCACCACGCGAAAGTCACTCGCACGCGGGCGGGGATCGCCGACGGGAGTGACCTCTTTGCGCTCGATCGCCCGCAACAGCTTCACTTGAATCAGCAGCGGCACATCGCCGATTTCGTCGAGGAACACCGTTCCCTTGTCGGCCAGTTGCAACAGCCCCAGCCGGGGCGTGTCGGCCCCCGTGAAGGCCCCCTTCACATGGCCAAACAGTTCGCTCTCAATCAGTGGGGGACTGAGCGCCCCCAGACAGATCGGGATGAACGGCCCGGTGCGGCGCGGCGAGTTGGCATGGATGGCATCGGCGACGAGTTCCTTGCCGGTGCCGCTCTCGCCGGTGATCAGGACCGCGGCGTCGGTCTGAGCGACGAGGGCGATCTCCTTAAACACCCGCTGCATCGGAGTCGAGCGTCCGAGCAACGTGGACGTACTTCCCGCAGGCTGGCTGTCGACGGGTTGTCGGGAAGCGGTCGCGCGCTGCAAGGCGCGTTGCACGACGTGTACCGCTTGGTCGAGGTCAAACGGCTTGGGGAGGTAGTCGAACGCCCCCGCCGAGAGCGATCTCACCGCCACGTCGAGACTGCCGAACGCGGTCATGATGATGATCGGCGGCGGGTGGGGGGAGAGCTCGCGAATCCGCCCGAGGGCATTGACTCCGTCGATCCCCGGCAGGCACACGTCCATCAACACCACATCGGGGGGCCGCTGCTCCGCGCTGGCAATCGCCGCCTCGCCACTGTTGGCCACGACGACATCGTGCCCCTCGTCCGTGAGGATCTCTTTGAGTCCCCAGCAGATGGAGGGTTCGTCGTCGACAACGAGGATGTGGGGCATGAGTGGTGAGTCGGGAGTGGGGATTTCTTTTCATTCCCAGCCGGAACTGGGGATGAGGTCTCTGGCCTGTGGGCTGAGAGGGTCACTTCCCCTTTAACGCCTTCTCCACCACCCCGTCCAACTCCTCCAATCCCCGGTTGCTGTCCACCTCATAATACCCGACGTGGTAGTGCAGGATCGTCCCGTCCGCACCAATCACCACCCACAGTGGAAGGGCGACATCGAACGTCCGGGGATCACCCAGGGCCGCCAGGGCTCCCTTCGTTTCGTGCCCCAGCGGATACCCGACGTTCATGAACTCCCGCAGCTTGCGAGCCGACTGCAAAGCGACCTTAGCGGTCTTGGAGTCTTGCACCTGTTTGTGTGAGATGATGCCCACGACTTGGACTTGGTCTTTCCGCTTCTGGGCCAGGAAGTCGAGGTAGCCAATCTGACCGTAGGGCTCCGCCAGGGGTTTCTCCTGGTACTCCCAGAAGTGCAGGACGGTGAGCTTCCCCGGCTTCGACAGAACCAGCGGTTCGCCTCCATCGAGCGGGGTCACGGAGATCGGTGGAGCCGGGCGACCGACAAACTTGGTGGCGAGATCGGCGATGGCTCTCTCGCGTTGCTGCCCAGCGGTGACTTCTTTGCGAATCACTCCGGCGAGGGCGGCAAACGGGGTGCTGTCGGTGGCCTGGTCGATCTCGTCGAGGATTGCGATGGACGGGGGAGTCGGCTTCGAGGCTGAGTTCGCCGCCGCCGAATCTGCCGCCGAACCGATTTGCCGCTGGAGCTTGAGCAGCGGTCCGGTCGCCTTCGTCCAGGTCGCGACCAGCGCCGCATCCGCCACCGTCAGCTCCTCCAGTTTCAGGTTCAGATCAAACTGCTCGCCCATCCCCATAAAGAACCGGTGCTTGGCCGCCACGATCGCCCCGTTCGACTTCTGGATCAGCAATGTTGTCCGCCGTCCCATCGGGGCGTCGATCTCCAGTTGCCAGCAAGGCTGCGAGTTCGCCACCAGTTCCCCGACCAACCGGTAGCGGGCCTCCCCCTCGGTCCATTCCGCATCCGGAGCGAGTTTGGCAAAGGTCGGAAAGACGCCGAACCGCAGCTTGATCCAGTGGTGTTGCCCGCCGTGCGTGTGCCGCTGCGCCGGCAGACCCGGCGAGGGGAGGCCCTCGGCATCGAACTCGATCCGTCCGAACTGGGCGTGCCAGGGCTGTTCGTCGCTCGTCTGGTCCATCAGATACAGCACGACCGGAAAGCCACTCGTCTGAGGCAGCACCAGACAGCGAATCTCAAAGTCGCGCAGCGGCTGAGCGGCCCCCCCGTTGGCGGCTGTCTCACTCAGGACGGCGGTATAACGGATGGCGAGCGGCTTCACTGCCGCCGCTTCTTCTGCTGCTGCAACGCAGCGTCCGAGGAGAACTAGGGCGACACCGACACACAACACGCGAAACATGGCGGACTCCGGACAGGGGATACGATGTCGCATCTTCGCGGGGCCGAGCGGAATCGACAAGCCGGGAGGCGGAATGGGTTGACTCGAGTGTGGGCATCAGAAAAGTAGGCAGCGATTCTACGCGGCGCGTCATGATTCAAGGGGAGCCGCAGATGAACACAGATGAACACAGATGAAGAGGCTCAACAACGAGAGGACATCGCCCCGGTTCATCTCTGATCTGCGTTCATCTGTGTTCATCTGCGGCTCACCCACTCC
>JAYTWO010000279.1:0-15409 GCA_043743415.1 Planctomycetota bacterium | reverse complement strand
AATAGTGTGGTTCGCGAAAAGTGCTGTCTATCACTGAGGAACTGTCCCGGAATAAGAAGCGGATTTGCAGAACGTAAGACGGACTTCCAGTCCGTCTTTTACAGGACGGACTAGAAGTCAGTCCTACGGCGAAAATCGGAACTTATTTCGGGACTGTTCCTTACCCGCGTGTCCATCGCGCCCCGGTCGGTGAATCCTCGACGACAATATTCAGGACCTTCAGGGCGTTGCGAATCTGATCCGCCACCGGCCAGTTCTTATTCGTCCGGGCGTCGGCGCGGATGTCGAGGATCAGGGCCATCAGACCGTCGGCCAAGCTGTCGTCGCCTCCCCCCTTCTTGGCGGGAGCGGTGCGGAGGACGCCGAGGAGGTTGGTCAGTTCTTTGAGCAGCGTCAGGCCAGTTCGCAGGGCCGCTTTTTCGGCGTCGGTCCCGCCGGTCTCCAGCTTCTTGTCGTTGATGAAGCTGTTCAAAATTCGCCGCAACTCAAACAGGCACGCCGTCGCACCGCCGGTACTGAAGTCGTCATCCATCGCGTCGAGGAATTTTCCCCTCTGTTCAGCGAGGGCCGCAGCGAACTCGGGGGGGAGCCCTTCCAGGCTCGTCGCGGTGGCCTTCGTCGTCGGAGCCTCCAAACCAAAGAAGCTCAACCCGGTGATCCGTTCGACCAACTCAAACAGCCGGTAGAACCCCTCCAGGCTTTTCTCCGTGGCCGAGATGTTCTCCATCGAGAAATCGATCGGGCTGCGGTAGTGGGTCGAGAGTAGGAAGAACCGCACGACCTCGGGCGGGTGGTGGGCGAAGACTGCGGTCTTCACCGACTCGGCCCCGGCGGACCCGGCGAGTTTGCCCGCGATCTGGGCGGCGGCGGCGTCCTCGGCGGGGGGGGAGACTTCCGAAGTCTCGGAAGACTTCGGAAGTCTGGCGGGGGCGTCGCCGTGTTTGGAGTGCGCCCCGCCGACCTTACCGGTTCCCTTGCCCGACTGCATCAGGCCATTGTGCAGCCAGTACCTCGCAAACGGCTTCCCGCTGCACGACTCCGACTGGGCGAGTTCGTTCTCATGGTGCGGGAACATCAGGTCGAGCCCACCGCCGTGGATGTCGATCGACTCGCCGAGAATCTTGGCACTCATCGCCGAGCACTCGATGTGCCACCCCGGTCGCCCCGGTCCCCACGGGCTGTCCCACGCCGGTTCACCGGGCTTGGAGGACTTCCACAACGCGAAGTCGGCGGGGTTCCGCTTGGTGTCGTTGGCCTCGACCCGCGTTCCCGCCAGCATCTGCGAGATGCTGCGGTTGGAGAGCTTGCCATAGTCGTGATCGGTCTCGACCGCGAAGTACACGTCCCCGTTCAGCGGGTAGGCGTGCCCCTTCTCGATCAGCTTCTGGATCATCTCCAGCATGTCGCCGATGTGGTCGGTCGCATACGGGAAGCAGTCGATGCTGTCGACCCCCATCAGCTTCAGGTTGTCGAAATAGTCGGCGGTCATCTGCTCGGCCAGAGCCTTGACCGTCATCCCCTTCTCATTGGCCTTCACGATCAGCTTGTCGTCGACATCGGTGATGTTGATAACAAACTTAACCCCGTACCCGGCATAGGTCAGGTACTTCTTGATCGTGTCAAAGATCACTGGCCCGACCATGTGCCCGATGTGGGCCGGCTTGTAAACCGTCGGCCCGCACAGATACATGCTGACCTTCCCCGGCTCGACCGTCTGAAAGTCTTCCTTCGTGCGGGTCAGGGTATTGTAAACGCGAAGTGCCATGAGTCAGCTGTCCGTGCTGGTCGAGTCGACAAGGCAGGAACGCACCGGTGACTTCTCCGGCTGCCGTTCCCTGCCAGTGAGAGATTTGTAGCGACTTTACGCAGGAATGCCGAGAGAAGGTGAGAACTGGCCACCATGCAGGAATCTGGCCCACAGTGGAATCTCTGCGTCCCGGTAGGGACGATTGAAAATAGCCCACCGATTTATCGGTGGGACCAGCGAGGGCGATGGAGCGCAGTCCCGCAGGGACGAAAGAGGCTGCAGCTGGAAACTCGAAATCCGAAACTCGAAAGAAGAGGTTGGCATTCCAGTTTCTCGGCATGTGAATTTCGTGCTTCGAATTTCCCGCCCGAGTCTTTCGCCCCTGACAGGGCTGGGGGGTGAGGGGAGTTCGTCCCACCGCTGAAGCGGTGGGCTATCATCGGTTGTCCCTGGCGGGACAAGGAGCCGGAGCCGGAACTCGGGTGACGTTCCATAGGGCCCGGTCTTTCGTTCAGTTCCCCGCTCACCGTCGTTGAAGCTTTCACGTCGGGCGGGACAGGTCGCCCCGGCTGTCGCCTGCCCGCCATTCATTCGACTGAGCAGTTCGGATGCTGCTCTCGAAACGCCGTTTTCGCCGCGTCGGTGACCTGCGTGTTACGGAGGTCTAGCTTTTCGAGATTCGTCAGCCCACGTAAGTCGACCAGCCCAGCGTCGGTAATCTGTGTGTAATTGAGTTCTAGAGTTTTGAGTTTCGTCAGCCCGCTCAGGTAGGCCAGCCCGGCGTCAGTGACCTTTGACGAACTGAGGTCGAGATATTCCAGTTTCGTCAGCCCGCTCAGGTAGATCAGCCCGGCGTCGGTGATATCCGTTTGAAAGAGGGTTAGGCTTTTCAACCCCGTCAATTTCCCCAACAGAGTAAGCTGCGTATCAGTCACCCCACCGTCCAGAACGTAAATCTTTGAAATGAATCTCCATTGCGCCATCCGATTGGCCCACTCAGTTGGGAGGAGATTGAGAATCGATTCGTTGATCATTGGCTCGGTCTCAACGATACCTGCACCGCCAGCTACAGCCTCTAACTCCCGTTCACTCTCGTCCACACTCGGTCCGCGCGACTGCCACCAGAGAACGCTTAATCCGAAAACGCACAGCACCCCCAACCACAAACTCCATCTCACCCAACGCCACCGGCGAGGCACGACCGCCGCCGCAGCTGCGACCGTGGTGGCGGCTGTGGGCGGGGCAGGTTGATTCGCGGGGAGTTCATGACTCATGAGGCACTCTGAGCGGACGTTCACGGACTAGGAAACGCGGGATTTCGTTATAACTACGGATCTGGTTCGCAACCACTTCCCGATTCGAATTTGAACAGAAGGAAACGAAGAGACTTCAAACTGAGCCTTCGTTTGCTTCGTTTCCTTCTGTTCAAATCCCACGAGGCAAAACGGGAAGTTGTTTTGGACCATGTCCTACGTCTTCACCGGTTCATGGCTGAAGAGGCCGAGTGGTCGTTTGAGTCAATCAGCAGCGGGAGAATCCGCTGACTTGTCTGATGCGCACACTTGTCAAGCGGCGACATCTTACCGCAATTCATCGTTCCTTTATGCTTTCGAGAGAGCGATGATGATCTAATGCGTCACTCAGCGGGGGGCAATCTCCCGTTTCCGACGCGAATATCCTCTGACCGAGGCCGAACTGTGATGAACTTTGCACGTTGTCTGTTGATGTGTCTGCTCGGGAGCGGCCTCGGGGGGAGTCCCGCGCGGGCGGAGATCACGCTGCTGGGCGAGGCCCGGATCGCCGGGGACAGCCTCGACCAGTCGGGCCTCACCGGGGAGTTTGACAACGGCATCCCGCACAATCGGTTTGGCGGGATCAGTGCGATCGAGCATGTCGCGGGGGATGATTACATCCTCCTCTCCGATCGTGGGCCGAACGATGGAGCGGTGCCGTACGCCACGCGGTATCACCTCGCCACCATCCAGATTCCTCCTGTTGGTTCACAACTCACGGTGACGCTGAAGGCGACCCACCTGCTCACCAAGGACAATGGCCAGTCGCTGATCGGGGCGGCGAATGCCTTGCAGACGGGGGGCCATCCGAGCCGGCTCGATCCCGAAGGCTGCCGTCTCGTTCGTCGTCCGGGCGAAGAGGCTCTGCTGGCCCTCAGCGACGAGTACGGCCCGCGCGTCGATCTGTTCGACATGAGCGGCAAGCGGGTTCAAAAGCTGAAGGTGCCCGGCAAATTCGAGTCCGATTCCCCGAGTGCAGATCCCGACACAGAGGCTCGCGACAACACCCACGGACGGCAACCCAACAGCGGCTTCGAGGGACTGGCGGTCTCGCCTGACGGGAAGACGCTGTACGCGATCCTCCAGAAGCCATTGCTTCAGGACGGCGTCAGGGAGAAAGACAAACTCATCGGCCAGTTGAACCGCATCCTGCGAATCGATCTGGCCTCGGGGGACACAGCTGAATTTGTATACCCGCTGGAATCGCTGAAGACGGGTGTCAGTGAGATTCTGTGCGTGGATGAGCGGCGGGCGTTGGTACTGGAGCGCGACAGCGGTGCCGGAGACAAGGCCCTCGTGAAGCGACTCACACTGATCGACTTCGACGGGGCGACCGATGTGTCCGAGGTCAAGACGCTGCCATCCCAGTCGGTCGATCTGCCGTCTGAGGTTCGCCCGGTCGCCAAGCGTCCCTTCCTCGACATGCTTGAGCCGCGATTTGGCATCGTCGGGGACCAGACCCCGGCGAAGTTCGAGGGCCTGGCGTTCGGTCCCGATCTGGCCGATGGCCGCCAGACGTTGCTGATCGCCGTGGACAACGACTTCGTGAAAGAGAACCCGACTCGCATTTATGTTTTCGCAGTTTCGGCGGATGAGTTCGCGAAGTGAGATCGCAGTTCTGGCGCTTGCTCTCCGCTGGTTCGGGGAGAACCCGCGGATTGGTCGATGGCCCCGTCCCGGAAGACATTCGCTCTTGGGTTCGTTACCATTTTCCGTTCGTTCTGGGTTTCGACTGTTGGTTCGGGCGGAAACGCCCACACAAGAGGTTTGCCATGGCCCGTAAAGGGGAGCTGTTCGCCGGTCTGTCCGTTGCCATTGTGACGCCGTTTTCGGGTGACAAGGTGGATGAGTCCGCGCTGCGGAAACTGGTCGACTGGCACATTGCCGAGGGGACCGATTGTCTCGTTCCGTGCGGCACCACCGGCGAAAGCCCAACGCTTGACCACACCGAACACGACCGCGTGATCGCCATCGTGTGCGAACAAGCGGCGGGCCGAATCAAGGTCATGGCTGGCACCGGCTCGAACAGCACCAGTGAGGCGGTCCGCCTGACAAAGGCCGCCGAGAAGGCCGGAGCCGATGGAGCGTTGGTCGTTGGTCCGTACTACAACAAGCCGATGGCCGAAGGGTTTTACCGCCACTTCGCCGCCATCGCCGAGGCCAGTTCCCTCCCGATCGTAATCTACAACATCCCCGGTCGGACTGCGAAGAACATCGAGGCCGACACCATCTGCCGCATCGGCGAGATCCCGACCGTCGTCGCCGTGAAAGAGTCGACCGGGTCCATGGACCAGGCTTCGCAGATCCTCGCCGGAAGCCAATTGAGCGTCCTCTCCGGTGACGACAGCTTGACGCTGCCGCTGCTGGCCCTGGGAGGCAGCGGAGTCGTCTCTGTCGTCGGCAACATCGTCCCGAGGGATGTGAAGTCGATGCTCGCCGCGTGGAAGTCCGGCAACATCGCCGAAGCCCAGCGCTGGCACGGCAAGCTCTTCCCGCTCTGCCGCGACCTGCTGAGCCTCGCCACGAACCCCATCCCGATCAAGGCCGCGATGCAGCGACTCGGTCGCGACACCGGCGATGTGCGTCTGCCGCTGACCGAACTCCCCGAAGCCGATCGGGCCAAGCTGGAGCGAACGCTGAAGGCGTACGGGTTGGTGTGAGCATCAACACAGCGCGGCGTAGCCGCAACCGAAGGGGAAGCAGTCAGCAGTCAGCAGTCAGCTATCAGCCAGAATACACTCCTCGTCGAGGCGGCCTCTGCACCCTGAAGGGGTGAGACATCACAGCCCAGGGTCGCGACCACCGGTCGCGCACCCTGGGGCCGGTCGCTCGCGGGGGACGAACCCTGAAGGGGTTCCACACAGGGTCACGCGGGTGTTCAACCCCTTCAGGGTTGAGTTCTCCGGACCACGTTTCCCAGGGTGCGCTCCTGCGTCGCGACCCTGGGCTGTGATGTGAAACCCCGTTGGGGTACAGAGGTCTCCAGACCACCGGAAATTTGCGCAGCGTGCGCAAATTTGTGACGTGAGTAGTCCAGATGAACACAGTTCAGAGATGCATCGGGGCGATGTCCTCCCGTTGTTGAGCCTCTTCATCTGCGTTCATCTGCGTTCATCTGCGTTCATCTGCGGCTCACCCTTGGATCATGACGCGCCGCGTGGAATCGCTACCTACTTTTCTGATGCACACACCTCCGCGACTCAAATCAACGCCCACGTTGAGCCTGCCTCGAACCTGACGTAGAATGAATCGGTCCCCCCGATCACCCAGCGGAAGGTCGCTCTCATGCCCATTCCACGTCGCACATTTCTCACCGGAGCCGGAGCCATTCTCGGCCTCCCGCTCCTCGAAGCGATGGGGCCGCGCTGCTTGTTCGCAGCTCCGGCGGCTGTGGAGTTGCCACGACGGATGGCGTTTGTATTCTTTCCGAATGGGGCGATCATGCCGCATTGGAAGCCGACCGCCGAGGGGACGAACTTCCCACTGCCCAAGACGCTCGCCTCGCTGGATCCGGTCCGCGATCGGGTGATGGTCATCAGCGGACTGGCCCAGGACCACGCCCGGGCCAAGGCGGATGGAGCCGGAGACCACGCGCGATCAGCGTCGACGTTCCTGACCTGTGCCCATCCGCGCAAGACGGACGGGGCCGACATCATGGTCGGCACCTCGATCGATCAAGCCGCCGCCGAGAAGATCGGCACGCAGACGCGACTGCCCTCGATCGAACTTGGCATCGAGTCGGGGCGACAGGCCGGGAGTTGCGACTCGGGGTATAGCTGTGCGTACTCGAACAGCATCTCGTGGAAGACTGGCACGACGCCGATGGGAAAAGAGGTCAACCCGAAACTGGCGTTCGAGCGGCTGTTCGGCGGCCAGGACAAGGCCAAGGCCGCCGAGCGCGACTTCTACCGCAAGAGCATCCTGGACTTTGTGGCCGGGGACGCTGAGCGGTTGCAGAAGAATGTCGGCATCAACGACAAACGCAAGCTCGACGAATACTTCAGCAGCGTCCGCGAGATCGAGCAGCGCATCACCCGCGCTGCCGAGGACAACCAAAAGCGCACTCCGATGATCGCTGCTCCCACCGGGATTCCCGAGGAACTGCACGAGCATGTGCAGTTGATGTACGACCTGATGCTGGTCGCCTTCCAGACTGACACGACGCGGATCGCCACGCTGATGCTGGCCAACGAGGGGAGCAACCGGGCCTACCGCGAGGTCGGCGTCAAAGAAGGGCACCACCAGATCTCGCACCACCGCAACGAAGCCGACAAGGTGGACCAGTTGCAAAAGATCGACCAATTCCTCGTCGAACAGTTCTCGAAGTTTCTGCAGAAGCTGCAGTCGACGAAGGAAGGGGACACGACGCTGCTCGATCAGAGCATGATCGTCTACGGCTGCTCGATCAGCGACGGCAACCGGCACAAACACGAAGACCTGCCGGTGCTGCTGGCGGGGCGCGGGGGCAGCACGATCACGAGCGGTCGGCATCTGGACCTTAAGAAAGAGGTGCCGATGGCGAATCTGTATTTGTCGCTGCTCGATCGGATGGGGGCCAAGACGGAGCGGTTCGGGGATAGCACGGGGCCTCTCAGCGAGATCGCGTAGGGTGTGGGACGGGCATATTTGCCCGTCCGTCTGAGTGGGATAGGCTTCCAGCCTGTTGACTTGCGGGAAATGACAGGCTGGAAGCCTATCCCACGGAGTCACTCGGGCTTCGGCTCGGCCCCTTCACTCATCGGCCCGGAGAATATCCCGGCGTAGCGTTCCAGGCTCTCGACCACGTTGGCCAGTAGTGCCATCGACTTCGTCAGGTCCGACTCCGCCAACCGCTGGATGCCCGCCGTGCGGCCCCGCAGTTCGTCCGCCTCGTGGTGCAGCTTCACGCCCCAGCGTTTGACCAGCTCGATCTGCTCCTGGCAAAACTCCAACCGGCGTTTGGCGGCTGCGTGGGCCACCTTTTCTTCGATGCAACTGGGATGACGACCCGCCACGGTCCGCATCTGGCAGGTGGTCAGGGCCGTGCGAGTTTCGGCGACCTTGTCGAAGGCCCGTTTGAGCTGGGACTGCCAGTAGCGAGGCCGGTCGGACTCGATCCAGCCGATGGCCCGCTGCATCTCAATCTGGATCGCGGAGAGAACCCCCTTGAGTTCCTCCTGCATCATGGCCAGCGCGGGAGCGAACTCTTGGAGGGCCTCGATCGATGTGACTTGGACGTTGCCGGACATGGGAGGGGGATCGATGAGGGTTGAGGGGATCGATGAGGGTTGAGGGTTGAGGGTTCTTGCGATCAACGCTCAACCCTCATCGCTCAACGCATGGCCACAGGCCACGTCACCGTTGCTGCAGGTACTCATCCAACCGATCGGCCTTCCGGATCAGGTACGGGATGTGGCGGTTGTTGGCCTCCACGAACTGGCCCAGCAGACGCAGGTGTTCCTTGAACTCCTCGGAGAACTTCAGGTTCTCCTGATCCCGCCAGGTGGCACTCATCACATCCAGCTTGGAGAGCAGCATCGCTGCCTGGTCGGTGAGCGTGGTGTTGAACTGCTTGAGCTTGGCGGCAAAGGCCCGCAGGTCGTCCGGATTGGCAATGGCTTGAGGCATACGGAAGGCTCCTGACGGTGTCCATGCAACGGGGGGATCGTGAGTGGTCTGCCGAAATCATACCGAGCCACGACATGGGGAGTCAGTCTGCATCTGTCGGTCAGACGCGATTGTGTGAGGTCAGAAAAGTAGGCCGTCCTTCCAACCACGGCGAGATCGTGGATGGTGAGCTGGACAGCGTCGAGAACCACCGCCCCTGCATGTGGGGGACGATGCTCCGATGTTTGAGTGGTGTGGCACGCGGCGAAGCAGAGCTTCGGGGATATTCCGTCCCCAGCAGAGCTTGGGACGGAGGACTCTTGCTACATATTCGTCTTCGCGTCCGTCGCATCCCCCAGGACCGCATTCAAGGCCGCGTGCAGCTCCTGGTCATGCGCGTGGTCCTGCGCGTAGATGCGGAAGATGATGAAGCTGACCGGCAAGGCGCGGAACAGTTCGTCGTCGTTGAGTTCCGCGGGGGTCGGTTGGCCGGGGTCGTACAGGAAGTTCTGGCCGCCAGTCGGGAGGCGACCGCTCGGGCGGTGATAGTGCCGCGCCACGTCGATGCGGAGCGGGATGTCGGCGATGGCTTTCGGGAGCCGCGACCGCACTCGCTTCAAGACCAAGTCCGGCTCCGAGAAGATCGTCATCCGCTCCGCAGCGGTGGTGTGGAAATTCATCGACTTCTCCACCGACATCTTCCAGCCCATCTCGCGGCACAGGATCTTCTGCCAGCGCTCGCCGAGATCCTTCAGCTTCGGATCGGTCGAATCGGGCCAGCGGCTGATGTCGACCAGCAGCGACGACTCGGTCAGCTTGCGGTAAGCCGAGAGGTTCTCGATCGGGTTGCCCTGGAACAGATGCGGCATCGTCTCGCCGAAGATCTCTTCCAGGGCCAGATCCAGCGCTCGCACGGTGCGGTGGAAGTAGACCGTGCGAAACATGTTGGCCCGCGTCTCGATGAAGTGGATCAACGACGGCAGCCCGCGGACGTGGATCGTCAGCCCCTGCGGCGTGAAGAAGCTGTAGTGGATCAGCCGGGAGATATCGAACGCCTTGGTATTGAAGCCGGTCATGAAGGCGTCGCGGAGGACGAAGTCCATGTTGTCGACCGTGTAGATGCCGCTGAACAGCGAGAGCATCTTCCGCAGCCAGTCAGGGTGGCCGGTGTGGTCGCTTGATTTGGGCCGCCGGATCAGGAAGGCGATCTGTTGGGGGTCGATCTCTTCCAGCGGTTGCAGACTGCCACTGGGGTTGCGGCGAATGCGGCGGAGCAGGTCGCCGAGTTCCTGCTCGATCACGCGGGCTCCGATGTCCTCGTGCGTGATGCCGTACTGGTCGAGGAACTGGTCGTCGAAGAAGTGCCCGAACGGCCCGTGCCCGACATCGTGGAGGAGAGCGGCCATGCGGGCCAGCGACTCGACATAGGCCCGCGATGGCACGTTGGCACACGATTCCCGTAGCGAGTCGTACCACTGTTCCATGACGCGCGAGGCCAGGTGCATGGCCCCGAGTACATGTTGAAACCGGTTGTGCTCTGCCGAGGGAAAGACCCACCAGGCGGTCTGCAACTGGTGAATGTGCCGCATCCGCTGGACCCACGGATGGTCGATGATCTCCTGTTCGGAGACCTCGCCTTTGGGTAGTCCGGACTTCGACACG
This sequence comes from Planctomycetota bacterium, assembly GCA_043743415.1. Lineage (GTDB taxonomy): Bacteria > Planctomycetota > Planctomycetia > Planctomycetales > Planctomycetaceae > TH-plancto1. Next base: position 5,122 of record JAYTWO010000279.1, on the reverse strand, counting down.
AACGGGATATACCCATGAATCGGGTCGTGGGCGAGGCTCTCGTTGGCGAAATCGCGGGGCATGTTCGGGTCCGTGGCAGAGGAGTGATGCACGGACTGTCGAGCGTAGCGGGGAACCTGTCAACGGAAGTCTTCTCCCGAAATGGCCCTGTGTGCGATCCCTCCTCTGGGTTGCCGCCTGTTGATACTCGATTCAATCGACGACCTCGTCGGTGTTGAGACTGACGAAACGCTCAGAGAGCGTGCGGCTCAAGCGTACGACCTCCGGAAATACCGAGGCAGAATTAAGGTGTCAGGTGTCAGGAACATTTTTGGGTCAATTCTCCTGCGATCTGATCGGAAAAGGTTCCTGACACCTTTGTTCCTGCCCCCCTTTGTTTCTGCGCAAGGCACCAGGGTTGTGCGGCTGAAGGCCGGACTGGCACCGAGACAGTGGTGGGCAGGCGGCGAGGCGGAACCTCCACCCCACGGGAGCCCGGGAACGAGGGGACTCCTCGATCACGACCCCAGCCACTGCTTCAACACCGCGAGGTTCTCGCGATCATCAAAGATCGCCCGGATGGGGATGCGAAAACCGGAGACGACCCGGCTGGCGATCTCGCCCGACCCCGACTTGAGCCACAGCCGAAAGCAGCCGTCCTCGATCAAGTACTGCTCGACGATTTCGGCGACAGGATCGATGATCCAGTATTCACCGACGCCGTGCGCTTCGTAGTCGTCGAACTTGACTCCCCGATCCCGGGCTTTTGTCGAGTCTGACAAGACTTCGATCACCAGATCGGGAACGGGGAACAACATCGTCTCTGGTTCAATCGTCACCGCCTTGGTGGGACCGAAGAACACGACATCCGGTTCGTAATCATTGCGGGGGAAGACGCACAGGCACTTTTCAACTTTTACGACGCCGAGTGAATGAAGTTGTACGTGAGTATCAAGCAACTTGGCGACATTGAATTGAGATTGCATGTGTCGACTGCGGGCGGGTGAGTGCATCACGATTTCCCCATCAACAAATTCCACCTTCTGATCATCCGACATCTCATCGCGGAATTTGGCGCGGGCGAGGGCTTCGGTGTGTAAACGGCCATTCAGAGCTGCCACGATGTCGGGCAAACACGGCGATTTCAGTAGCGGTGCCAAGTCGAACGTACTCATAATGACAGGATACCCACGTTCTGGCAGCCTCGACAACCCCTCTCTGGTTCAACGGAGTGTTTCCATGTCCACGATGACTGACGCACTGCATCGGATTGGTGTGGATGCCACTCCCTTGGGGGTTTGGATCGGAGGTGGTGGAACTGTGGGGTCGGGAGACCTCTTGGCCAGTCGCTCGCCGATTGATGGCTCGACGCTCACCACGTTCCACGCCGCATCGGTCGAAGATGTCCCCCGCGTGCTGCGGGCCGCGACGGATGCCTTCCCAGTCTGGCGAGTCACCCCTGCACCACAACGCGGCGAGTTCGTGCGCCGCATCGGCAATCGGTTCCGCGAACTCCAGACCGAACTCGCCACCGTCATCTCGTGGGAGGCGGGCAAGATCACCTCCGAGGCCATCGGCGAAGTGCAAGAGGTCATCGACATCTGCGACTTCGCCGTCGGACTCAGCCGCCAACTGCACGGCCTGACGATCGCCAGCGAGAGACCAAGTCACCGTCTCGCCGAGCAGTGGCACCCGCTCGGCCCAGTGGGGGTCATCACCGCCTTTAATTTTCCGATGGCAGTGTGGGCCTGGAACGCGGCACTGGCCTGGGTCTGCGGCGATCCGGTGGTGTGGAAGCCCTCGGAGAAGACGCCGCTCTGTGCGCTGGCCTGTCAGTCGGTGGTCGCGTCGGTGCTGCGCGAGATGCCGCATGTCCCCCCGGCGGTGTCGTGTGTTGTGATCGGCACTGGCGCGGGAGTCGGCGAAGCGCTGGCCTCTGCCCCCGAGTTGCCGCTGATCTCGGCCACCGGCTCGACGGCGATGGGACGAGCCGTCGCGCAGCGAGTGGCTGCGAGGCTCGGACGCTCGCTGTTGGAACTGGGAGGCAACAACGGGATGATCGTCGCCCCGTCGGCGGACTTGGAACTGGCCGTCCGTGCGATCGTGTTCTCCGCTGTCGGCACCTGTGGCCAGAGGTGTACGACTCTCCGCCGGCTCATCGTGCAGGAGAGCCTGGCCGACGATCTTGTGCGGCGGCTCATCGCGGTCTACGAGCGGCTGCCCATCGGGAACCCGCTGGAGGCCGGGACGCTTGTTGGACCGCTGATCGATGCCCGAGCCGGGACCGCCATGCAGGCCGCGCTCCAGCGGGCGAAGGCCGAGGGCGGAGTCGTTCACGGCGGTCAACTCCTCACCGAGGGCATGCCGACCGGTGGCTGCTACGTCCGCCCCGCACTGGTGGAGATCGGCCCCGCAGCCAGTATCGTGCAAGAGGAAACCTTCGCCCCGATTCTGTACGTGATGACGTACCGCACGCTCGATGAAGCCATCGCCCTGCACAATGATGTGCCGCAAGGTCTGGCCTCATCCATCCTGACCAACGACATCCGCGAAGCCGAACTCTTCTGCTCCGCAGCCGGTTCCGATTGCGGCATCGTCAACGTCAACGTCGGCCCCAGCGGTGCCGAGATCGGTGGAGCTTTCGGCGGGGAGAAGGCCACGGGCGGCGGACGCGAGTCGGGTTCGGACAGTTGGAAAGCCTACATGCGCCGCACCACGAACACAGTCAATTACTCGTCCGACCTGCCGCTAGCGCAGGGGATTCGATTTGAGGTCTGACCGTTCCCTGCCCGCTGGGTGGGGGGACAGAGTCAGGATGTGTTCCAAAACAACTCCCCGATTGAATATTGAACAGAAGGTATCGAAGTGCCTTGGGATTGAGTCCTTCGTGACCGGCTATTCGAATCGGGATCTTCATTTGACCCAATTCATCAGAAGTCCCGACCTCAATCGATGATCTTGCTGATCTGATACTCCACAATCCCCCGCGCCCCCGCAGCCCGGAGAGCCGGGACGATACGGCGGACGATCGATTCGTCGATGATCGTGTTGACCGCCACCCAGTCGGGATCGGAGAGTGACGAGACGGTGGGGTTCTGCAAGGCGGGCAACTGGGCCAGAACCTTCGCCTGATCGGCGCGGCGGATGTTCATCATCAGCCCGACCTTCCCCTCCGCAGCCAGACAGGCTTGCAGCATCATCGAGATGTTGTCGAGCTTGGACCGCGTCCAGTGGTCCTGCCACGCCGTCTTGTTGGCGATCAGGCGGGTCGTGCTTTGCAGCACATCGGCGATGATCCGCAGGTTATTTGCCCGCAGCGAGGAACCGGTTTCAGTGACCTCCACGATCGCATCGGCCAGGCGCGGCGGCTTGACCTCAGTGGCCCCCCAACTGAATTCGACCTCGGCGGTGACCCCGTGCGCAGCGAGGTATTTGGTCGTCAGTCCCACGGCCTCCGTGGCGATGCGTTTGCCTTGCAGATCATGCACCGTCTGAATCGGCGAGTCGTTCGGCACGCACAGCACCCAGCGGACCGGGCCGCGGCTGACCTTCGAGAACACCAGTTCGCAGACCTCGTGGACATCGGCGTCGGTCTCTTTGACCCAGTCGTGGCCGGTGATGCCCGCGTCGAGAATGCCGTTTTCGACGTAGCGGGCCATTTCCTGCGCCCGGATCAGCAGGCACTCGATCTCCGGATCGTCGATCGACGGGTAATACGACCGCGACGCGAACGTAATCGTGTACCCCGCCTTGCGGAAGAGTTGGGCTGTGGCGTCCTGGAGACTGCCTGCCGGGATGCCGAGTTTGAGTCGCTTGTCAGCCATGAGACGTTGCAGCCACAGTTCAGTGAGACATTCCCCCTCCCCACGCCGACGTGAGACCGAGAGGTTTCGCGAGACAGCATGAGGGACATGCCGACCGGACGCAAGCGAACGGCGAGAGGTCCGGAGAGAGTCGCCTTTCGCTCCGCGATAGTTCAGTCTTTCGCGGAGCGAAAGACAACAATGGCCTATCGTCCGCGAGGCGGTTTGCGCTTCGGGCCTTTCGGCTGGCCGGGGCTGCGGCGGCCGAAGCTTTCGGTGGGTTTGTCGCTGCGACCGGGGCCTTTGCGTTTGGCGGGGGCTTTCTTGGCGGGTTTGAAGGACGAGCTTTTGGCAGACTTGAACGGGGCAGATTTGGTCGGGCGACGTGGCACCTCCGAGGGCGCACTCTTGAAGGGACGCCGTGGACCGCGCTCTGCGTCGTCGGTGGACCGCTCCGGCTTGTCGGCTGCGGGAAACTTCTCCGCGCGGCGAGCCAGTCGTTCGTCCTCGGCGGCGCGGATCTTGGCATCGGCAGCTTTGCGGTGACCGAAGGCTCCCTGCGTCCGGTTCTCGGCAGGGCGACTCTGCGGCCGTCCTCCGGCCGAGGCGGGCTTCTTCGGGAATCCGGTCGACGAACTACGGCCAGCGGGGCGGTCGGTGAGGCCCATCATCTGCTCATCGGAGACCTCCTCGATCCCCAGTCCGCGCGGCTCGCGGCTGCTCGACTCGGGGGCGACTCGCGGCTGGGCGGCAGCAGGCGGCGGACCCTTGCGGGCGGGTGAGCCACCCGCAGTTGGGCGACCCGGTGCGGCCTTCTTGAACGCTGGGCGATTCCGCTCGGGCGGTGCGTTGCGGCTCGACTTGTTCAGCAGGTCGCCATCGCTCTGGCGGCGCGTTCCCATCCCCGGCTTGTTGGCCGGACGAGTTCGGCGACCTTGTTCCTCCTCGCGCGCCTCCTCGTTCCGCACCAGCATCCCGATCAGCCGCTCCAACTCATCCCGGCGAATTTCCCGAATCTCACCCAGCAGCATCTTGCCCAGGAAGATCGGCCCGAACGCCACACGCTGCAGCTTCATCACCTTGTGACCGACGCGCGAGAAGAGCCGCCGGACTTCGCGGTTGTGCCCCTCGGCCAGGATCACTTCGCACCAGGTACTCTGCCCCTGCTTCTTGATCGACTTGACCCCCTCGACGCAGAACCGGCCTTCTTCGAAGTAGATGCCGTTCCGCAGTTCGGTCAGCGTCTCCGGCGTCGGGAACCCGGCCACCAACACATGATACGTGCGGAAGATGCGGTAGCTCGGGTGAGCCATCTTCTGGGCCAGGTCACCATCGTTGGT
>JAYTWO010000278.1:0-4202 GCA_043743415.1 Planctomycetota bacterium | reverse complement strand
CAACTGCGCGAGGTGCTGATGGCGGACGAGCCGATGCTGGCGAAGGGTGTGACCGACTCCACGCTGGAGGAGATGGGGTTCGAGACCTTGTGCCACGGGGCGAATGGTCCGCTGATCCTTGAACGTCGGGCGGGGCCTCGTGTGTACCTGCACTGGATGTTCAAACTCGACCGGACGACATTGCCGTACCGATTGGCGTTTCCGATCCTGACCACGAACCTCGTCAATATCGCCCTGCGGCAGGCGGAACTGGCCGACGTGAAAGCGGCCTCCACGGGGATGCTGCCGCCCGTGAAGCTCTCGCGCGACTCGGAGTACCGCGTCACAAATCCAAAGGGAGAACACGTCACCGCTCGGTCCGATGCCGATGGCTGGGTGACCGGCGTCTCGGCGCGAGTGGTGGGGCCGTACGAGGTCCGGTCGGGAGGCAAGCTGGTCCGTGAACTGGGAGTGAGCCTCCTCAACCCGACCGAGTCGTCGCTGCTGGGGGTCGAGAAGTTCGTGACGAAAGAGGCCAGCGTGGCCGCGACCGAGGAGAAGCTGGATCAGGACAAACCGATCTGGTCGTCGATGGCGGCGATCGCCTTGTTCGTATTGCTGGCCGAGTGGTGGTACTTTCAGAAGAAGCCAGGTTGAGCGGCCGGGCGAGCAGTCGGAAAGATGTTCTCCGTAAGACGGCCTTTCCAGGCCGTCTCGCTGATCGAGACGCTAGGGGACGGCCAGGAAAGGCTGTCCTATTCAGTAGGCTCTTTCCTTGAAGGATGTGGGATGGGCATCTTACCCGGCGCAGGCATGAGAGATTTGGTTCACTACCTGTTGACGTACGCATTCGTGATGAAATGTCAATCAATCCGTGTCGCCGTTCGCTGCGCGAAAGGCGACACTCCCGTCAGTTGATTTGTTTGACGACTCGTTACGCACCACCGGACGGAATAGTCGCTGCAATCCGCACAACGAATCCCGTCAATCGGCGTGGAAGCCTTCGATCTCTGCTCGGGACTGACCTAGATTATGGATGGTCCTCCCGGCGCAGCGGAGAGCCACTCTTCTGACAGGCTTCTCGCCATGCGACTGACCGTTCTGACTGTCCTCTGTCTCCTGCTGTCCCTCCTCAGGGTCGACGCGGCGGACCAAGTCGACCGCCGCTTTCTGGAACTGCAAGTCGACGGGATCAAGCACCAGGGGCGACAGCTCGTCAGCGACGATGAGGTCTGCTGGCTGTTGAAGCAGGATGGGCGGCTGCAAAGTATTGACTTGAGCCAGGTCAAGGAATTCAAGCAACTCGGCAACGTGTTTCGCCCCTTCTCGGCGAGCGAGATGCGGACTCGGTTGCTCGGTGAGTTCGGAAAGACCTATGAGGTCGACACGCGCGGGAGTCAGGTTCTCATCGCCCCAGTGGGCCAGGCCAAAGCCTGTGCCGCAATCGTCGAGGCCACCGCGAAGTCATTTTCCGCTTACTTCAGCCGCCGCAACTTTAAGCTCGATAAACTCGAAACTCCGATCGTCACGATCGTCTTCCCAACTCAGAAAGAGTTTCTCGACTACTGCGGGAATGACGCGGTGAAAAATACCCAAGGGCTTCGCGGATACTACAGCCCGCTGTCCAATCGCGTGGCGTTGTATCTGCAGCCACCGACGCCAGCTGCGAAGTCGTTCGTGGGAGATGTCGGCCAGCCGTTTTCTGCCTCCCCTCCAGACTACTTCTCGCAACTGACTCACTACGGGGCACCCCCAGCGGGCAATGGATTCCGGGACACGCTCACTCACGAAACCACGCATCAGATGGGCTTCAATAGCGGCTTGCATTCGCGGTTGGGGGACGACCCGACTTGGATCGTCGAGGGGCTGGCCATGCTGTTCGAGGGGGACGCCAACCGCGACGACTCCCGTCAGCAGTCGACCGTCGCCCAGCGCATGAACCGCGAACGCTTCATGTGGTTTCAGGAGTACCACCGGGCGCGCCGTCCGCCGAAATCTCTGGAGGACTTCCTGACAACCAACGCCCTGTTCACAACCAACACGCTCGATGCTTACAGCGAGTCATGGGCACTCACGTTCTTCTTGGCCGAGACTCGTTCGTCGAATCTGTCCGGGTATCTGAAGAAGCTGGCCAACCGCACCGATCTGGGTGAGTACACGCCGATGAAACGCCTCCATGATTTCAAGGTGAGCTTCGGCAAGGACCTCCCGCATCTGGAAATGCAGTACCTGCGGTTTATGCAGGAGCTGGAGTCCGCCACGCCGCCGAAGCAGGCAGCCGCCACAGCCACCGATCCGTTGCTGACGCCCAGCACCGCGCCGGTGACGCTGCGGTAGTGCCTTGCCGTAGCAGAAGTCGTAAGACTTCTGCCTGCTGGTAGACTGGTGTCAGGAGGTCGGCAGAATTCTTACGAATTCTGCGACGTTCCAGTGCGAGTGCAGGCCACCCGCACATCGCATACGATCTGGCTCCCTCATGGAGTCTCTCGCATGTCTGAAGCTGAAGATCGGCCCCCGTTTCCCCTGCGTGCCTATCCCGGCGTCACCTCGACCGGCCGCGCGGACAAACCCAAGGGCGACTGGGAGATCATGCTCTCGGGCGACTTGACCGATAAGCAGGCCGAACTGGCCGACAAGCTGATTGAGGTGCCGCGCCGGTCGCGCGGCACCCTGTTTATCGACTCCAGTGGCGGCAGCGTGTTCAGCGGATTGGCCCTGGCGTCGATTATTCGCCTGCGGGGACTCGACCCCATTGCTGTCGTGGCGGGGGAGTGTTCTTCAGCGGCGCTCGTGCCGTTCGCAGCTTGTCGCCGTCGCTTCGTGACGCCTTACTCCGCACTGCTGTTTCACCCGATGCGCTGGCAGAGTGAAGAGGACGTGCGGATGGAGGAGGCCGCTGAGTGGGCGCGGTACTTCAAGATCCTGGAGGAGGATATGGACAGCCTTCTGACGCGGATGTTTCAGTGCGAACTGAGCCTGATCCAGAAGTGGACTCGGCCCGGTCGGTTCGTGAAGGGGCCGGAGTTGGTCGAGGCGGGGCTGGCTCAACTGGTCGACCTGTTCGAAGGCGATGTGTGGTCGCAGGTTTCTAAGAAGGCGACCGGACAATGACCTCAGACATCCAAGCCGAGATCGACGCCGGACAGCGGTTCGCCTTTGGGAAGAACTGGCAGGCGTTCCTGTCGGTCCTCTCTCCGCAGCGGATCGAGACGGCAACTCTCGCACTGCGCGAGATGCTGCAAGTCGAGTCGCTGAGCGGGAAGACCTTCCTCGACATCGGCTCGGGCAGCGGGCTCTCCTCGCTCGCAGCTTGGCAACTCGGGGCCAGCGTCGCCTCATTCGACTTTGATCCGAGTTCAGTCGCCTGCACGTCCGAGGTACGTCGCCTCTATGCCCCCGCGGCCACGAACTGGACGGTGCAGACCGGGTCGGTGCTGGACGACGCCTTCATGCAGCGACTTGGCCAGTTCGATGTCGTCTACTCCTGGGGCGTGCTGCATCATACGGGGCAGATGTGGACGGCCCTCGAACACGCGGCTCAGCGAGTGGCCCCCGGCGGTCAGTTGTTCATTGCGATCTATAACGATCAAGGGGGCGTCTCCCGGTTCTGGACACGGGTCAAGCGGCTCTACTGTTCGGGGCTGCTGGGGCGGTGGTTGGTGCTGGCGACGTTCATCCCGTCCTTCGCGTTGAGAGCCGGAGTGAAGTGGGGGATCTCCGGTCGCAAGGCGGCGCTGTCTCCCGGTGCGCGCGGGATGTCGGTGTACTATGACTGGATCGACTGGCTGGGCGGCTACCCGTTCGAGGTCGCGAAGGTCGAGGAGCTGCTGCGGTTCGGTCGGGAGCGGGGGTTCGAGTTGGAGAACCTGCGAACGACCAATCGCATGGGGTGCAATGAGTTGGTGTTCCGCCACCGGTCGTAGAACGGAATAAATTCCGTTCTAGGCGAGCGGCCAGAGGAAGCCTCCCGAGTAGGACGGCCTTTCCAGGCCGTCCTGGTCGCATTTCTTGCGGCGAGACGGCCTGGAAAGGCCGTCTTACGGGGAGACTATGACCGACCGCTCGCCCTACGACTTCGCTCAATCGAGGTGCCCGAAGCTCCCGCCGTCGACCTTGCTGTCCTTCGAGATGAATTCCGGGCCTTTGCCGCAGCGTTTCTCGTAGATGCCGTCGCCGGCTTTGACGTACTTCGTAAACCCCTGCTGGCCGAGTTTCTTCTCGTC
>JAYTWO010000277.1:0-2934 GCA_043743415.1 Planctomycetota bacterium | reverse complement strand
CCCGCTTCCGGGGACAGCTGTCCAACCCATCGCACATGCCCAAGCGGGCACTCGCATGGGTTCGGTCGAGCGGGCCGGTGGCTCCGGGCCAGAAAAACTCGTCAACGACATCTTTACTGAAACTGATGTCCGCGAGGCCGTGCAAGCCCTCGCGACCCAGGCGGGCGTGGCCATCGTTCTCGACGACACAGCGCGCGGCGAGGTCACGTGTACCATCGAGAATGAATCGTTCGAGGTGGCCCTGCAACGCATCCTGCTGCCGCTGGGCATGGTCTATCGCAAGAAGGAGAACCTGTATCTGATCGGCAGCGTCGATCCGACTTCGAATCTCTTCCCGCACATCGCCGAGACGATCGAGTTTCGGCCAAATCATCTGTCGACACAGGAACTCCTGGCTCTGCTCCCCGCGCGACAAGCGCAGTTCGTCCGCATGGTCGACAAACGCAACCTCATTATCATTGAGGCCCCGCACGACACCGCCCAGCAGATTCACGGCCAACTGCTCAGTGCCGATCAGCCGATCCCGCAAATCATGATTGAAGCCATGGTCTGCGTGGTGGCTCCGGAAAAAGGGATGCAGTTTGGCATGGACTGGAACCACGGGTTGCAGGTCGATGGGATCGACCGGCTGAAGGTCGGTCTGACCGGTCTCTCCTTCACGGGACAGGTGAGTCCCTATGGAGTGAAGAACGCCTTCGACGACTTCGCGGTGACCTCGGCGTTTGTCCAACTCCTCGCCAAGGAGGGGTATGTGACGATTCGCGCGGCTCCACGGGTCATGGCCAAGGATGGCGAAAAGGCCGAAATCTCCATCGCCCGCGACACCTTCTTCAGCATTCAACAGGGGAACAACCAGTTCCTCTTCAACCAGAATATCCAGAAGGTCGATTCGGGGATCAGCCTGACTCTCACTCCGTCGATCCGCGGCGACACGATCCAGATCCACATCGAGAAAGCCGAGGTCAGCGAGGATGTCCGCTCCATCGATCCTCAACAACAACTCAACAACAGCCCGTACCCGATCATCAATCGCCGCAACGTCGCCACCACCGTGCAGGTCAAGGATCAGCAGACGATCGTGATTGGCGGACTGATGCAGCGGCAGACCGTCGACCGCGAAAGTCGGATTCCCTATCTCGGGTCTCTCCCGCTGATCGGAGGGGCTTTCCGCAAAACCGAGAAACAGGAGCAGGACGCCGAGGTGGCGATCTTCATCTCGCCGAAGATCGTCGTGCCCACGGCGGCCACTCGAGTCGACCGGTTGCCCGAACCACCGATCGAGATCCCCATGGCTGTTCCGCTGCCAGTCGCCGCACCTGTGGAGGTTCAGGCACCGCCTCCCACCGGGGCGGTGATTCCGCAGTTGCGAGCGGTTCCCGCGACATGAACGATTGGATTGCCGCAATGAGAACCTGAAACAGCGAGTCGTAGCGGAGTACTCATCGGCATCCCACCGGACCACGTTTCTGATGGAGCAGATTGCCGTCTTCTTCGTTACCTTCGTTACCGATTGTTCCGTCCTCTTCTGTTTGACTGGCTCAAAAGTTGAAGAAGTTGGAACAGAAGGAAACGAAGGTAACGAAGGGGGCCAAACTGTCCCGTCATCGAATCATTCGACACCGATTGCCACACCGGCCCCTCCGGAGGAGGGGCCGTACCAGTTCCGGGAGGGAACCCTGAGAAAGCTTATGATGACCCGGACTCTGATTTCCTGCCTCGGCCTCGCGCTGATTTGCCTGTCTCTGGCCAGCGAGGGACATGCCCAGGTCGGCTCGAAGCCGCCGGTCGGTGCCAAAGCACCGATTCCGGGGGCTGCCGCACTTCCCCAAGGTGCAAAGGCCCCGCCCGTGAAGCCCGCCCCCAAGAACGGGCAATCGATCAAAATCACCGAGGCGGTCCGCCCCGCGTTCATCATCGATCCGATCGTCAACCGGATCGAGGCCCGTCGCGGCAAGGTGGTCAATGTCGAGTTTGGGATCACCAGCGAGGGGGCGGCATCGAACTTGGAGATCCAACCCGTCGCCCTCACCCAGGACGAGAACGGGACAATTTTCGCCAATACCAAAGTCCCGGCTCCGAAGGATCTGGAGATACTGACACCTCTCACTGTGCAACTGACCCCCAACGAGAAATTTGTCGTCAAGGGGCGGCTGCGCGTGCCGGATTCGCAGTCGACGTTTCATACCTTTGGAGTGCTGGTGCGTGACGCCGGACAGGTGAAGTCCCAGCCGAATCCGGAGAAGGCAGATGGCCCTCGAATCGGGATTCTCTTCGTGACGCAGTATCTGCTGCGGTGTGATGTCACGGTGCAGGGAGTGCGGTCGGAGAATGTGGCAAAGCTCAAAATCGACAGCGCGGAACTGGTCGAGATCGATGGCATCCCGGTCGCTCGGGTGTACGTGGTGAACCCCACCGAAGGGCCGATCGAGTTCGGCCTGCGGACTCAGATTCGCCAATCCGAAAAGAGCGAATCGCGCCCCACGTTTCCACTGGGAATGCCCGTCCGCGCCAACCTTGAAGAACCGGAGAAGTACATCGGTCGCATTCTGCCGGGGGCGCGAATCCGCATGGTCAGCCCGCTCAACTCGCCGATCTTCCCCGGCCAGTATTACATGGAGTCCTCACTACTGGGAGACAACCACGTCGCCTCCAAGGCGGGATTTCCGATCGTGGTGACGGAAGGCGATTACCCCGCGCAAGGCATCGCCACCGTCCAGGTGGCACCGGGGCTATTGGTCTCTCCGTCCCAGATCGAACTCTCCCTGCAACGCGGAGGAAGCCGCGCCGAAGTGCTGAACTTCGAGAACGCGGGCAGCACGCCCCTCAATGTCGAAGTGATCGCCGAAGCGTTGGACGGAACCCCGGTCACATGGGCCGGAGTCCGACCGAACCAGGTGGCCCTCGCTCCGGGATCGAGCCGCAAGGTCTCCGTGA
>JAYTWO010000276.1:0-1955 GCA_043743415.1 Planctomycetota bacterium | reverse complement strand
TCGGTGGGACCGAGGGATCGCGATCTTCTCAGTCCCGCCAGGGACGACAGAGGCTGTGAGGGCGGGCGGCGTGGCGGGAGATTCTGTCGTCCCGGCGGGACTGGTCCACTGGGTTCGCGGCGACCACCCACCGTTGAAACGGTGGGCTATTTTCAACCGTCCCTGCGGGACGAAGAGCGGACTGGCCACGGACGGCCCGTGAGCAATCACAAAGTGCGTCTCGCACTGCCTGTTCTGAGTGCGAGACGCCCTCCAGGCCAGGTTTCCATTACGAAGCCACGCGGAGTTGGACTTCTTCGGACTTCAGCGACACGATGGCGATGCCCAAACGTTCGGCCATGGCGAGGACTTCGGCCTCATCGAGCAGGATCGTCATCCCGCTTTCGATGGCCAGCACGCGGGCACCGGCTTCCTGCATGGTTTGCAAGGTTTGGACGCCGACGGTGGGGACATCGAAACGCATGTCCTGGCGAGGTTTGGCCACTTTAACCACGACGAGATTGCCGCGTTTGCAGAGCGTTCCCGCGCGACGGATGCACTGGTCGGTGCCCTCAATGGCCTCGACAGCGATAACAGCTGTGTCCTGGACGATGACGGTCTGGCCGATATCGAGGCGGCCCATTTCCTTGGCGAGATCCCAGCCGAAGCGGATGTCTTTCCACTGAGAGGCTGAAGGTTGACGTTTGGTGAGGAATCCGTGTTTCACGAGTAACTCCGGACAGAAGGAGAGCGCGGACTCGAAGTGAATGCCATCGCGTTCGAACTCGCGAATGACTGCGAGCAGGAGAGTGTCGTCGGCCTTATTCGTGGCGTACTGCAACCACATGTGGATGGTCCGCATGTCGGGCAACAGACGGAACAGTCTCCAGGGGTCAAACAGGACTTGCTTGTTGACCTTGCCCGCCATCACGACGCGGTCGACGCGGTGCTTGCGGAAGAAGCGAATGGCGGAGCCGAGGCGGGCCAGCGGGGTGAATTGGACTTTGTCGCAATACTGGCCCATGTCGTCGTCGGCCATGCCCGCGATGGCGCTGCAGTACACCGAGTAGCCCTGCCGCCGGGCCTCCTCCGCGAAGACGATCGGGAACCGCCCCCAGCCCGCGAGCAGGCCGATGCGCTCAAGCGGTTGTGGGCGAATCGGGATGGTCGAAGGGGAGAGCATGCGAGGGGGAGTCGGAAGTCGGGAGTCGGCGAAAGCCCACCGGTTGCAACCGGTGGGCTTTGTGGAACTAAGCCGCATCATTCTTGGCGGTCAGTGCCGCCAGCTTCTGTTCCAATTCCTGGACCTTTTTCACGAGGTCGGGGAGCCGTTGCAGAGCCAGTTGGATGCGGAGTTGTTCCTTATCGGGGCGGGCCGGGATGCCGTAGTGGGTGGTGCCGGGTTCGATGTCGGACATGACGCCTGCCTTGCCGCCGAGCGAGGCTTTCTCACCGATACGGAGGTGGTCGGCGACGCCCACCTGGCCCCCGCAGCGGACGTAATCCCCGGTGATGACCGACCCCGCGAACCCGACCTGCGAAGCGAGAGCGTTGTGCTTCCCGATACGGCAGTTGTGGGCGATCATCACCAGGTTGTCGATCTTGGTGCCGCGTCCGATCAACGTCTCACCGACCATCGCCCGGTCGATCGTGGCCCCCGCTCCAATCTCGACATCGTCCTCGATCACGACGGTTCCCGTGTGCGGGATGCGGATCAACTGACCTTGCTGGAGGCGGTAGCCAAACCCGTCCGCTCCGATCACTGCATTCGCATGAATGATGATCCGCGAACCCAGTTGCATGCCCGGATAGAGGACCGTGTTGGGGTGCAGCGTGACCTCGTCTCCCAGTCGGCAGCCTCGGCGGATCACCACTCCGGCATGGATGTCGCATCCGGAGCCGATGACCACCCCCTCTTCAATCACGGCTGCGCTATGAATGTTGGTGTTCGAGCCGATCAGGACACTGGGATGGAT
>JAYTWO010000275.1:0-5108 GCA_043743415.1 Planctomycetota bacterium | reverse complement strand
CCCTCGACCATGCTTTGGTACATGCCGAAGACATCGCTGCCCCATTGCGGTTCATAGGTCAGCAGCGAACCCGGTGCGTGCAGCACGCACGGCGGGATCAGCCAGCCGGTGCCGACCTTCAAGCGGTACGCCTTCGACAGGTCGAGGATGCCGTTGTCGCCGTTGTTCCAATTGTCGAGGCAGCGGATCACGTCTTCCTTTTTCGTGCCGGGTTCCAGGCCCATGAACGTGTACGGGAAGTTGTTGCCGACGTTGTTGAGTTGCGGCGGGAAGTAGTACGACTCGGGCTTGCCTTCCTGGCCGACCAGCTTGGCCTGGGCGGCGTTCTGGTGCATGTGGTGCGGAATCGGCCCCATGTTGTCGAAGAACTTGGAGTAGACGGGCCACTTCTTGTACTTGTCCCAGATGTACTGGCCGACCATCTCGGCCCCGAGTTCCGCCACCGCATCGCGGAGCAAGAACTTTTCGCCGCCCGCGACGACATAGCTCAACCCCTCATCAGCAGCCCGGTTGTCATTGGCGGCTTCGGTGGTCGAGGCGAACCACCGCTCATCGATCCCGCCGCGATGGGTGCCGAGGGCGTAGTAGTCATCCGGATGCAGCTTGAGCCGACGACCGGGCTGGAGAAACGATCGCGGCACCCACGTCGGAGCCAGACGCAAGACGCCCTTGTGAGCGGAGAGAGCAGTTGAGGCAAGGGCTTTGACGTTCATGGCCATGGGACGCGGAACTCCAATCCGGGGTGTGAATCTTGTCCGTGCCCCGGGAAGCGAGTGGGGGTTGGAATCAGTGCAGATTGTGCCGCAGTTGAATCGGGGTTGCAAGTAAACGATTCACTGGCGTTGTGCGGGGTGTGCGTCGGGATTGTCGGCGATTTCGGAGATATCGCTGTCTGATGACAGGCGGGTAGAAGATGACAGGCGCTCGGGTGCCACTGGCGAGGGCTTTGACTCGCCAGTGCTGAGTGTCACAGAGCGTGAGAACTGGGATTTGGGGCCTCTGTGAGCGGAATCACTGGCGGCCCAAAGCGACCGCCAGTGCTACCCGGAGCGGCGAGTACGACGGACTTCCAGTCCGTCGTTGGGAAGACTCGACGGACTGGAAGTCCGTCGTACAGATGCGGGTCGTGCCACCCGGCCGCGAGCCTCCCCTGCCGGGCGGAATGGTAGTGATGGGGGCGATAAAATCAACAGGCCGGTGAGCGGAGCGCTCCGCGACGAAGACTTCGCGTCGCGACTAAACTCTTGTTCGCTTCGCTCACATTGAACCGGTAACATTCGCGAACTTCGGCTCTCGCGGTGTCTCTTTCTCCGGCGTCTCTCATGCATCATTCCGCTGTCTTGTTGTCGATCCCCGGTCTGCGGCGGGCTGATTTGGCATTGATGCCCCGTCTGACCGCGTTGATGAGTGGCGGCGTCACCGTCCCGCTCGCGCCGGGGTTTCCGGCGATGACCTGTCCCGTACAAGCCAACATGACGACCGGCGTCGGGCCCGAGCAGCACGGTGTGATCGCCAACGGGTTCTTCCATCGCGACACCGGCCAGGTCGAAATGTGGACCGCCTGGAACGAGTGCATCCAGGCTCCACAACTCTGGCAGATCCTAAAGGAGCATGACCCGGCGATCACCTCTGCCGTCTGGTTTCCACTGCACAGTAAGGGGGCCAAGGCCGACTTCATCTGCACCCCGGCCCCGATCCACAACCCCGATGGCTCCGAGTCGCTCTGGTGCTACACGGTGCCGACCGAGTTGTACGGCCAGCTGCGCGATGCGATCGGGCACTTCCCGTTGATGCACTTTTGGGGGCCGATGGCAAACATCAAGTCGACAGCCTGGATTGTCGACTCGGCGGTCGTGGGGGCGAAGCAGTTCCAGCCTCGGTTCAGTTACATCTACTTGCCGCATCTCGACTATGCCGCGCAGAAGTTCGGGCCGGATAGCCCGCAGGCGCTGGCCTCGCTGGGGGATCTCGATGCCTGTATCGGTCGGCTCGTTGATGGGTACGCCGCCGCCGGGATCCAGGACATTCTGTGGCTGGCGGCGAGCGAGTACGTCATTAACGCGGTGAGTGCGGTCTCGTACCCCAACCGGATTCTGCGAGCGGCGGGGCTGCTGGCTCTCCGCGAAGAGAACGGGTTGGAGTACCTCGTCCCCGGTGAGTCCGCAGCCTGGGCGATGGTCGACCACCAAGTGGCCCACATCTTCGTCAAGAACCCCGCCGATGTGGCCAAGGTCGCCGCGCTGCTGAAGGCCGACTCGCAAGTGGAAGAGATACTCGTCGGTGCCGAGCGCGGGAAGTACGGTCTCGATCATGAGCGCTCCGGCGAGATCGTGCTGATCGCGAAGGCCGATGCGTGGTTCGCCTACTACTGGTGGCTCGACGACGCGAAGGCCCCCAGCTTCGCCCGTACCGTCGACATCCACCGCAAGCCCGGCTACGACCCGGTGGAGCTGTATATCGAGATGCCCGCCAAGGCGATCCCGCTGAATGCCAACCTCGTGAAAGGCTCACACGGGTATCCCGACCGAGACGGGAGCCGCTCGGGCGTGCTGCTGGCCAGCGACGGGGCCGGGATTCCGGCGAGCGGGCTCAAGGATGTCGATGTGGCCGGAGTGGTGCTGCGGAACTTTGGGGTGGAGTGACTCCCCCGAGTTGGAGGCGTCAGCGCCAGGAGTTCTCACTCCAAACCGGGTGTTCAGTCCGGAGATGAGGTGAACCCATCGACGGGGGAGCCTGTCCGATGATTGGTCCCAGAGAAGTCACGATGCTTGATCCTAACGAACTGCGCCGTGCAGTCGACATGCAGCAGCGCAGCTACAACCTGCTGCAATGGATCGCGTCTGCGGTCAAACGGGGATTCGTGGACTTCAAGACAGCTCACGTATAGATCACTTTCCCGCAAGCGTCCGAGGCGTGGATGCGTGGCCACTACCTGAACATTCCGTTGATCTGGAAGGCTCCACTGCCCAGCTGCTGCACCCCATCCGCTCCCTCGCTGGCCCTTGAAGTCGGCGAACCATTCAGCCAAGTCGGGTGGGACTAGCCGCTCTGGGCGCAGGCCCACCCTGTGCGACGTGGCACCTGCCAGATGGTAGGCCAGCGCCCCATGCGGCTTGTCCCACCCGACATTCTCCACTGCCTCACCATCCTTACGCTGGACGCTCGCCATTCAGTATGCTGGGTGAACCACTCACCCCCACGCTTCCGGAGTTCCTGATGGTCTCGTGGCGAACAGTAATCGTCAGCCTGATCGCGGTACTCGGGGGAATGCGAGGGGACGTGGCACACTCGGCCGAGGATCCGGTCGACTTTGCCCGGCAGATTCGCCCGATACTCTCGGAGTACTGTTTCGCCTGCCACGGGTTTGACCCAGCGGCTCGCCAGGCCGAATTGCGTCTGGACGAGCGCGAGGATGCTGTGACACTTCGCGATGGCCACGCCGCCATCGTTCCGGGTCAGGCGAGCGAGAGTGAGGTCTGGAAACGCATCCTCTCAACCGATCCCGACGAGCAGATGCCGCCCCCGACGAGTGGGAAGAAACTGAGCGAGGCTCAGAAGCAACGACTGAAACGCTGGATCGACGAGGGAGCGGTCTACGCCCCGCATTGGGCGTTTGGCCGCGTCGAGAAGCCGACCGTCCCGCTGGCCGCGACGACAGCGCACCCGATCGATGCCTTCATCACTGACACCCTGGCTCAACACCCACTGACGGTCTCTCCCGAGGCCGACCGCGCCACGCTCATCCGCCGCCTGTACCAAGACCTGCTCGGCCTTCAACCGACTCCCGCAGAGGCCGATGCCTTCACGACTGACACTGCCCCCGATGCCTACGAGAAGCTGGTCGAACGACTGTTGAAGAGCCCGCATTACGGAGAACGCTGGGGACGGCATTGGCTCGACCAGGCTCGCTATGCGGACTCGCACGGGTTCACGATTGATGGTCCGCGCATCATGTGGCCCTATCGCGATTGGGTCATCGACGCGGTCAATCGCGACCTGCCGTTCGATCAGTTCACCATCGAACAACTGGCGGGGGACCAACTCCCCGAGCCGACCAAGTTCCAGCAGGTCGCGACCGGGTTCCACCGCAACACGCTCATCAATCAAGAGGGCGGCGTTAAACCGGACCAGTATCGCCATGAGGCGATCATCGACCGTGTGAACACGACGGGAGCCGTCTGGCTGGGCCTAACGATCGGCTGTGCCCAGTGCCACACGCACAAGTACGATCCGATCAGCCACAACGAGTACTACCAGCTCTACGCCTTGTTCAATCAGTGCGACGACGCCAACAACGAGGCCACCACCGTCCCCGTGATGGAGCAGGAAGTCTTCGGCTGGAGTGCTGAGCAACTGACCCGGCTGGAAGAGTTGAAGCCCCTGCGTGCTCAGGTGACCGACCTGGAAAGGCAACTCGCCGCGTCGAAGTCGACGGACCTGCTGACGCATGCCTGGAACTGGCAACCTGCCGAACTGGTCGAGTACAAGACGCTCGGCATGGGGTCTTTTCTCCGACAACCCGATGGGTCGTTGTTGACCGATTTCAAGGCCCAACCCAACGACACCTACCAAATCAACATCCGCACACCGGGCGAGAAGATCACCGCCATCCGGTTGAGAGTCTTGCCGCATGAATCGCTGCCGAAGACCGGTCCGGGCCTGGCGGGGAACGGCAACTTCGTCCTCACCGATGCGGAATTGAAGGTCGGCGACAAGGTGACGCGTTTCATCGCCGCCGCCGCCGATCACTCGCAACCGGAGTTTGATGTCCTCAATGTCATTGATGACAAGCCGACGACCGGTTGGGCGATCAATGTCAGCGAAGTGCAGAAGGCGGCCCGGCCTGAACTGTCGATCAATGCCCCGCATGCAGCGGTGTTCGTCCTCTCCACCCCGCTGGAGAAGATCGAAGCGGCACTCTTTCTGAAGCACGATCTCAACAAGGGCTACCTGATCGGCCGTTTCGCCCTGGATGTCTCCGACATCGCCCCGCCCGTCAATGAGAGTGCGGAGATCCAAGCCCGACTCACCGAGGTCCAGCAGCAGATCCAGCAACGGGAGGCCCAACTCCCCGGGGGCGGTCGGCCCGTCAAGCAGATGGTGATGCG
>JAYTWO010000274.1:0-8661 GCA_043743415.1 Planctomycetota bacterium | reverse complement strand
TACAAGGACCACGGCAAGGGCTGGGACACCGTCTACAAGACTGAACACACGGGGATCTTCCGCTGGCTCCACGATTCGATCGGCACCAACTGGCGGCTGACTGAGATGCAGGCCGCACTCGGACGCATCCAACTGGCGCGACTCCCCGACTGGGTCAACCTGCGCCGTCGCAATGCGGATATCCTCACCCGAGCCCTGTCGGACTGCGATCTCGTCACTGTCCCCACTCCGGGACCGACTCAATACCACAGCTGCTACAAGCACTATGCGTTCCTGCGACCTGAGTGTCTGTCCGAAGGCTGGAGTCGGGACCGCATCGTGCGCGAGCTGCAGTCGCGCGGGGTGCCGTGCGGCGTCGGCAGTTGCTCGGAGATCTACCTCGAACGGGCATTCGAGAAGGCCGGGCTGGTTCCGGAGAAGCCGTGCCTGGTTTCGCGAGGTCTGGGGGAGCGGAGCCTGATGTTCGTGGTGCATCCGACTCTCGAAGTGGCCCACATGGAGGAGATGGGTCGACGAATTGCCGACATACTCCAGAGTGCCACGTCCTCCCGGATTCACCGGGCTGCTTAGACAACCTGCTGTGGTGACAGGCGTACTTCCAGTGGCCAAATTCGCCAGTCCCTGATGCGACTTCGCGTGTTTCCCCTCCTCTCATTTCCTTTCTTGTCAAGTCCTTCTCGACGATGGTGCGATGCAGAGTGAGTGACCACCGCCCACATCCGGTACATCCCCTGATTACAGACGTTGATCGTCGTGCCAGTCGGATGTCGACCAAGGAACGATCTGCCTCGACACCCGTCGATGAGAGCGTTCCGGGGGCGATGGTGCCATCCGGGTCGCCATCTATGAAGTACCGCCTCGCCGCCATTCTGCCAGTCCATCTTCTGGTCTTCTGCGCGTGCTATGCCGCCTCGACGGCCCTGCGTTTTGATTTCGCGGTGCCAGAGCAATTTCGAGAGGTCTTCTGGGCCACATTGCCACTGGTGTTGCTGGTGAAGTTTGTCGCGTGCTGGGCGACTGCGGAGTGGCGGCGCACGTTCCGGTATGTCACCGTGTTGGATCTGGTGTTCGTCGGCCTGGGCACGTTCGGAGCCGCTGCGACACTGCTGGCATGCAATCTGTTGCTGCCCGTATCGGTTTCAATTCCGCGATCGATTTTACTGGTCGATGCTGCTCTGTCATTGCTGTTGCTGACCACCATACGTTTTGCTTACCGAACATGGATGGAGATTCTGTCTCCCCTCCTGAAGAAGAAGGGCCGCAGCCGGACCTTGATTTACGGAGTCGATTCCCAGTCGATTGGCATTCTGCAAATGCTCAGTGCCATGCACTCGACGCGCTTACCCTTCCGGGTCGTCGGGTTTGTGTCAGAGTCGGCGGGACGGCATACCTCACTCATTGCCGGTGTGCGAGTCCACAACCCGTCCCGAGGCTGGGATGTGATTTGCGAAGAGTCCAAGGCCCGGGATCTGTTGATTCCCGGCAATGTTCCCGGCAGGGTCGTGCGATCGATTCTGAGAGAGTGTGCCGAAGCCCAGATCAACGTCCACATCATTCCGACTGTTGAGGAAATGGTGGTCGGTCGCTTCAAACTGGCCGCCCGCGATGTCACCGTTTCGGACCTGCTCCGGCGAGAACCGAACCGTCTCGACATGGAGTCGATTCAGGGCTATGTCACCGGTCGCCGGGTGATGGTCACCGGAGGCGCGGGGAGCATCGGCAGCGAACTCTGCCGTCAACTGCTGGCCCTCGAACCCGAGATGCTGTTGATCTACGACCAGTCGGAGTTCGGCGTATTTACAATGGAACAGGAATTCGTCAAGCGTCAAGGAGCGTCGGATCAGATTCGCTACTTCGTGGCGGACATTCTGGATGAGACCACGCTCGACCGCGTGTTCTCGGAGTATCAGCCGCACATTGTCTTCCACGCCGCCGCCTACAAGCATGTCCCCTTGATGGAGGACAACCCCCAGGCGGCAATCACCAACAACGTACTCGGCACAAAAGCCGTCGCCGACGCCGCCCGCCGCCACGGTGTCGAACGCTTCGTCCAGATCTCCACGGACAAGGCTGTCCGCCCCAGCAGCGTCATGGGGGCGACCAAGCTGATCGCCGAGAAATACATCCAGTCGCTGTCGCGTCTGGGCGGCACGAGCTTCATCACCGTGCGGTTCGGGAATGTGCTGAACTCGATGGGCAGCGTGGTCCCGACGTTTCGCAAACAGATTGAAATGGGGGGGCCGATTTCGGTCACCCATGAGGACATGCAACGCTTCTTCATGACGATTCCCGAGGCCGTCCAACTCGTGATTCAGGCCGGGGCCATCGGCTCGACCGGCGATGTGTTGATCCTCGATATGGGCGATCCGGTCAAGATTGTTGACCTGGCCAAGGACATGATCATGCTCTCCGGACTGCGGTATCCGGAAGACATCGACATCGAGTTCACCGGCCTGCGCCCCGGGGAGAAGCTGTACGAAGAGCTGTTCTACGAAACCGAAACGGGCGCGAAGAAAATCCACGAGAAGATCTTCTGCGGCAACAGTGAACAAGCCCCGATGACAATGGAAATCATTTCCCGCATCCGTCAGTTGGAACAGGCCGCGACGAGAGACACCCAGACGACGCTGGTCGCCCTCCGCGAAATCGTCCAGGAATACTCGGGATCCGAGTGGACGCCCTCTCGACTACGCAAGGCCGCGTGAGAAGAAGCTGTCAGCGATCCGCTTTCAGCCCGCTCCAGTCCCAGTCACTGGTCACTGGTCACTCGTCCTTGCCGCCCACTCCTGCGGAGCCAGCGTGCGAGTCCACAAGTCCTTCTGCTGGTCGGTCTGCGATTGCAGCAGCATCCGCTCCGGGGTCGTTTCCAGAATCGTGTAGTGCCGGGACTTGCCGAAGTCCTTCACGATCTTGTTCATGTTCGCGACGGGCACTCCGCCGACCACTGTGTGGGAGAGTATCCCGTCCTTGACATCCCAAATCAGGTCCAGGTGCGTCTGCTGGCCATACAGCAGTGACGAAATAAAGTCGAGCTTGAGCAGCATTCGCGCGGTCCCATTGGCCCGGTTTTCGATCCACTGCTCGCCGTTTTCCGAGTGCTGCCAAATACCCAGGAACTGGGCCTTCAATGTCTCGTCCGGGTTGAGAGTCGGGGCAGTGCCAGTGGCGGCGGGGATGGAGTGTTCCACAGGGAGAGAAACCGTCGATTCCCCAACGGCCATCGGCTGCGCATCGCCCATTCCGAACCGAGACCAGAACAGGCCCAGCACAGCGATCCCCGCCATGGCGCTGCAGAGGAGGATCAAGTGTTTGCGGTGATCGGAGCCGTAGGGCATGCCGTCCTCTGAGAGCGAAGAACCAATCCAGCCAGTCTGAGGAGTCGATACTCCGGTCATCGGGCCATGGTGTCAGTGCCGGTTCCAGATTCTCGCATTTTACAGCTCTTGAACCAAGAGAGCCCGAGCGCGGGCTCCGGAAAACACCCACTCTGGACTGCGGATTTCCACCCGACTTCCCTATACTTCTTCGCTTGCGAATCGGGTGTCGAGTTGCCAAACGGCGGCTCGCGTCCTGTCTTTTCCCCGTGGTGGTGTTGGTGCCATGCAGATTGTGTTGTTTCCCCATCCGGCGTTGCGGTTTCCGTCGGTCGACGTGCAGCGGATCGATGATGCCTTGCGGGCCACCGTGCGGCGGATGTTTGACCTCATGTACGAATTGAAGGGCGTCGGGCTGGCGGCCAATCAGGTCGGCCTGCCGTTCCGGTTCTTCATCGTGAATCCGTCGGGCGACCCCGAGAAGCAGGAGGAGGAGCAGGTGTTCATCAACCCGCTCATCTCCTCGCGCCGCGGCTCCGATGTCCACGAGGAGGGTTGCCTGAGCCTCCCCAAAATCTACAGCGATGTCGAACGCCCCGCCGAGATCACCATCGACGCCTTCGACCTCAACGGCCAGAGTCAGAAGCGCAAGATCAAGGGCTTTCTGGCCCGTGTGATCCAGCACGAATACGACCACATCGAAGGCTTCATCTTCACCGACCGCATTGAAGAAGATCAGCACGACCAGATCTACGACGCCATCCTGGAAGTCGCCGCCCAGTTCCGCAAGCAGCAGGCCGAGGGGCTGTACCCCCACGACGAGGCCATTCTCGCCGGGTGCCAGGAAATGGCCAAAGCCGGTCGCGTGCCCGCCGAGTTCGCCACAGCGTGAACCACTCGCTGACTGCGGGGGCCGAATGGGATCGTCGCTGATGAGTTCAGAAACACGAATCTCCGCCGATCAACACGGATCTCGGATTCTGTGCATTCCTGATTCGTGTTGATCAGCGAAGATCGTGTTCCGAATGCGTCTTTCCCCCTTCGAATTTCGTGCTGCGAATTTTCCCGGAGACCTCAGTGCTTTCCTTCCTCCAAACCGCCCAGGACGCTGCCCGTCTCGGCGGACGCATTCTCCAGCAGTGGCAATCCAAGTTCACCGCTCGCGAGAAAAGCCCGGCCAACCTCGTCACCGAAGCTGACCTCGCCTCGCAGGCGGCGATCTTCGAGTTCATCCAGACTCGCTACCCTGACCACAAATTCCTCGGCGAAGAGGGCCTCGATCAGCAGACCGGGACCAGCGAATACCGCTGGGTCATCGATCCCCTCGACGGCACCGGCAACTACGTCCACCGCTTCCCGTATTACTGCGTTTCGATCGGGCTGGAGTTCCAAGGCCAAATCATCGTCGGCGCGATCTATGATCCCACCCGCGACGAAATGTTCTCCGCGATGAAGGGATCGGGAGCGTTCCTGAATGGGCTGCGGCTACGCTGTTCCGAGGTCAACCAGCTCTCAGAGGCCATGTGCATCGCCAGCCTGCCGGTGAAGACCACCGCCGCCAGTCCCGCCATCGCGAGGTTTCTGAAGGTGATTACGCAGGCTCAATCAGTCCAGCGGACCGGCTCTGCCGCCCTGAATCTGTGCTACGTCACCTGTGGTCGCATCGACGCCTTCTGGTCGACCAACCTCATGCCCTGGGACATGGCCGCCGGCATCCTGCTCGTCGAAGAGGCCGGTGGACGAGTCACCAAAACCGCTGGCACTCCCTTCGTCCTGGAAACCCCCGACCTCCTCGCCACCAACGGCACCGCACTGCACGGGCAATTGTCGAAGCTGTTGTCGGAGTAGTGCATCGTCGGCGATGTCAAACAATGAGTGTCGCCTTTCGCTCCACGAAAGGACGTTCTTTCACGGAGCGAAAGACGACACTCCCGGCAGGTGATTGCCTGACGGCATTAACTCCGTTCTCCCCCGCCGCGATACCCCATCGGCACCCGCGTCAAATCAGCATCCGGCAGGACGAAGGATCCATCGAGCAGTTCCAGGTCGTGGTTGACCAAGTCCGGATAGCGCACACCCGGCATCACTCGCACCGCGAAAATCTCCTGCACGGCGTCCTCGAACTTCACCCAACCCAGTGTCTGGCCGGTCCGCAGGTCGACGGCCCACACCCCGCAGGTTCGCTCCTGCTTCCGCTCGGTGATCGGGATGCCGCTGAACACGGCGGACTCGCGGACCTGCGACAGACCAATGAACGCCACCGAGCCAGAGAAGTCGAGCCCCCGCGTGAACCCTGGCACCTCAGCCAGCGGCTGGTACTTTTTGGCGGCGATGTCCACGCGACCAATCGTCCCGGCCCCTGACTCCAACACCCACAACTGACCGTTGTGCCAGCGCGGGGAGTGCGGCATGGCGAGCCCCTCGACGAGGATCTCGTTGGTCGTGACATCCATCAGGATGCCCCCGTCCTTCTTGCGTTCCCGCCATCCATTGGGCTTGTCGCTCTGGCCGAGGGCAGTGACATAACGGATCTGCCCATCGCGCAGTCCCAGACCATTCAAGTGACACCGATCCTCCGGGGCCAAGGCGCTGATAAATGGCGGCTGCCACTTGGGAAGAAAACTATATTGAATGCTCCGCACGGCCAGGCATGAGAACATCGTATTCACAAACCACAGCTCGTCGCCGACCCACTCCATCTCGTGAATCTGCATGTTCCCGGTGACATGCCCCACGCGCGGCATGAAGCATAGGTCGCACTTGCCGAGTGGCTCCATCTTGGGAGCCACCGCGGCGTTGGCATGGTACTCCCACACCTCGTGCTGCGTGCCGATCCCCAGCTGCGGACCTCGGAGGGCCAGGCCCATCGGTTTGGAGAAACTGCGGAAGTGGGTATTGAGGACGCCATTATCAGACCGCAGGACGACCAGCTTCCCGGCCTGATAGGTCGTGACCAGCAGCGAGATTCCGAGTTCATCGAGCAACTGGGGAAAGGTGCTCGTGTGGAGGCTGCGGAGTGGCTCGGCGGCGGGAGTGGCCTCGGGAGTGGCCTCGGGAGTGGCAGTGTCGCTCATGGGATATCATCAGAGAGGGTGGGGGAGATCGTGACGAAGAGTAATTCAGATTTGGTCCGCGTGACATGCTACCACGTCACATTTCGGCGTGGGGTTCATGCCCGTTCCGGAGAATCACTTTTATCCGATCGGGAAGGGGTGAGACCAGAGGCGAGTGCCTCCCTCGTGGTTCGGGCTGGACCCGAGCGGTTTGGCGGTTTTGGCAGGGTTTCAGCGCCATGTGAGTGCAAGATTTACATTCCGTTGCGATTCCATTTGACGAGGTTCCTAGTTGGACTAAAGCTATATCGGCTACTTCAACGTCCTGACGCCACAGCGGAGTCTCGGGTAGCCAAAGCCTTCTACACGTCCGATTACGAAGACTGAGCCTCTCATGAATGTCAACAGCACCCGTTGGATGAGCGTTTTCTTGAAGTCGATCATGCACCGGGTGATGACACTGGGGGCCACGGCAGCTGGGAGCCCAACGCATCGTCGCCAGCGGCGGCGGGGCGGGGAGCCGGTGGCGGCGTTGGAATCTCGCACATTGTTGGCAGCGTTTGTGGTCACCAGTGCGGCGGACAATACGACGGTGGATAGCCTCACCACGCTGCGGGAGGCGATCATTGCGGCGAATGCGGGGGGCGTGGGGCCTCACACGATCACGTTTGGGGATGGCTCGGGCAGCGGGGGAACGAACTTCACGGACGGGACGGCGGACACGATCACGCTGTCGCTGGGGCAGATGGCGATCTCCCAGAGCGTGACGATCACCGGGCAGAGTGCAGCCAATACGATCATCAATGGCAACAACGCCTCGCGGATCCTCGACATCACCAGTGGGGCGACGACGCTGAAGAAGTTGAAGCTGACTGGTGGGAAGACGACGGCCAATAGTGACAAAGGCGGGGCGATCCGTTCGACCTCGACCGGGGCATTGACGGTGATCCAGAGCACGCTCTCCGGGAACTCTACGACGGGTATCGGTTCTTTTGGCGGGGCCATTTTCTCCCAAACTGGCGCGGTAACGGTGAGCCAGAGTACGCTCTCCGGAAACTTCACGACGGGCTCCAATGCCGACGGTGGGGCCATTTACGCCGTCTCCGGCGCGGTGACGGTGAGCCAGAGCACGCTCTCCGGAAACTCCACGGCCGGCCTCAATGCCGACGGTGGGGCCATTTACGCCAACTCTGGCGCGGTGACGGTGAGCCAGGGCACGATCGCGGGGAATCATGCCACCCTCAGTCAGGGGGGCGGCATCTTCAGCGTTTCGTCCCCGATCACGATCCGGAACAGCATCGTCGCCCGGAACACCGATGGCGGCACTGCCCCAGACATCCGCAAGTCCCCGACCGCCGCGCTGACGGTCTTGTCCAGCCTGATCGGAGATAACACCGGGAACAGCCTGACCGCGACCGTGGGAAGCACTCCCGATGTCAACGG
The DNA here is from genome assembly GCA_043743415.1 of Planctomycetota bacterium. Taxonomy (GTDB): domain Bacteria; phylum Planctomycetota; class Planctomycetia; order Planctomycetales; family Planctomycetaceae; genus TH-plancto1. The sequence goes on along the minus strand of JAYTWO010000274.1, from coordinate 851 downwards.
GAACTTCATCGGCGGCGCGGGAGCCAGTGCCATCAACCCGCAACTTGGCCTGCTGCTGAACAACGGCGGCCCGACGCTCACACACGCCTTGCAGGTCACCAGTCTGGCCCTCAACAAAGGCGACAACACGCTGATCCCGCTGGATGCCCTGGACCTCGATGGCGACCTCAACACCTCCGAAACGGTGCCGTTCGACCAGCGCGGGACCGGGTTCGCCCGCATCGGCGCTGGGACCGTCGACATGGGAGCCTTTGAGAATGACACCACTGCTCCGACGGTGGTGATCACCATGTCGGATACCGCACTGCTGGTCGGTGAGACCTCGCTGGTGACGTTTACATTCAGCGAAGCGGTGACCGGGTTCATCAATGCGGACCTGACGATTCCTAGCGGGACGTTGACACCCGTCACATCGGTCAATGGAGGAGTGACCTGGACCGCGACATTCACGCCGATCATTAATATCCACGACACGGCCAACATGATCTCGTTGAATCAGGCCCTGATCACCGACCTCTCGGGGAATGCGGGAGTGGGGACATCGAATTCTCCGAACTACACGATCGACACGCGCCGTCCGACCGTGACGATCACGATGGCGGATGCCGCACTGAAAGCCGGGGAGACCTCGCTCGTGACGTTCACGTTCAACGAGGCGGTGACCGGGTTCACCAATGCCGACCTGACGATCGCGAACGGGACGCTGTCAGCGGTTGCTTCGGTCGATGGCGGGATCACCTGGACCGCGACGTTCACACCGACAGTCAATCTCACAGACGCGACCAACGTCATCTCGTTGAATACGGCCCTCGTCAACGACATCGCGGGGAACGCGGGAGTGGGGACGACGA
>JAYTWO010000273.1:0-1769 GCA_043743415.1 Planctomycetota bacterium | reverse complement strand
CCACGACTCTCCTGGCAGGTTGATGTGAGACGACTCCAACCAGTCGGACAGGCCCCATGCTCACCCGAGCGGAAATCCCCGGCCTCATCGTCACCGCGTTGCTGGTGTCGCTCGGAGTGTTACTGGCGATCTGGCACTGGCGCGGTTGGAAGCGGATCGAGAATGACCTTGAAGAGGGGACGGAGACGCGCTGGTCGCAGGTCCGCCGCCGCATCCAAGTCGCGGTGATGATCGCTTTGGCGGGAGTCTTGCTGTGCATTGGCGATACGGTTCTGCCGGTCCTGCATCGCGGGGGCTGGATGAGCCAAACGCACATGACTGTGTGGTGGTCGGTCGATGTGATCCTGCTCCTGTTCCTGGCCGTGTGGATCGCGCTGGTGGCGCTCGGGGACATGGCCTTGACGATCTCTCGCACACGGGTCGATCAGTTGCGACTGCGGCAGAAGCAACGTGAGTTGGCCGCCGAGATCGAACGCTATCGCGAGCAACACGGTGACTAATGACGGACGACGCTCTGCGTCGTCCGTCACGACGCGGAGCGTCGTACTACATTCCACAGAAGACTGGCCGATGGACGAATCCCTTACCCCACCCGACCCGCCTTCCCCCGCGATGGACTTCGAGCGGCGGGTCTACGTTCCGCATTTCGAAGGCTGGACAGCCCAGATCAAGACCAGCTGGGACAAGGACTACTGCTACACCAAGAATCCCGGCGAGGATTACTTCCACCTGCTACTGTGCGGAGAGGTGTACCTGATGCATGCCGAGGAGCGGTTGTGCCTGAACTGTGCCAGGCGGCGCGGGGTCATCACCGATGACCGGCTGTACTGGCAACGCGGGGTCCGCCGGGCTCCGCCGCCTTCAATGTAGCACGACGCTCCGCGTCGTGAAGAACGACGCGGAGCGTCGTACCACATTCAATCACAATCACCTCTCGAAAGACCACCCATGAAGCCAGCCAATGCCCTTGTCGGCCAGTCCGGCGGACCGACCGCCGTCATCAATGCCTCGCTGTCGGGAGTCATCGATGGCTGCCTCAAGGCGGACAAGAAGATCGGCCAGGTCTTCGGGATGCGCTACGGCATTGAGGGGGTGCTGAACAATTGGCTCATCGACTTGGGGGCCGAGTCCAAGGAGGTGCTCGAAGGGCTGCGGCACACGCCCAGCAGTGCCCTCGGATCAAGCCGCCTGAAGCTCAAGGAGGAGCACTTCCCGATGATCCTCAAGCAACTCAAGAAATACAACATCCGCTACTACTTCATGATCGGCGGTAATGACACGATGGACACGATCCACCGCGTGGTGGCCCATGCGCAGGCCAGCGGCTGGGAGATGACCGGCGTCGGCGTGCCCAAGACGGTCGACAACGATCTGTTCGGCACCGACCACACGCCGGGCTACCCGAGTGCCGCCCGGTATGTGGCCCTCAGCGTGCAACAGTCCGGCCTGCTGGCCCGCGACATGCAACGGGTCGACCAGTTCGTGATCTTCCAAACCGTAGGCCGCAGCGCGGGGTGGCTCCCGGCAGCTGCGGCACTAGCCCGTCGTAAGAAGGGGGATGCACCGCACATCATTCTGATGCCGGAGCGGGCGTTTGATCGGGAGCGGTTCCTCCAGCGAGTCGAGGAGGTCCAGAAGCAGTGCGGCTATGTCTCGATCGTGTGCGGTGAGGGGATTCGCAACGCCGACGGATCACCGGTCAGTGCCTCGCAGACTCGCGACAAGTTCAACAACGTCGAGTTCGGGGCGATGGGCGGGGCCAGCGTGGG
>JAYTWO010000272.1:0-1848 GCA_043743415.1 Planctomycetota bacterium | reverse complement strand
GTCCTCCTCGCCGGGATCGACCACTGGGGACTCGCGGCCACGATCCAAAAGTGTGTGGGGATGTTTGCCATCGCCCTCTGGGACCGGCACGAGCAGAAGCTCTCGTTATGTCGCGACCGGTTCGGCGAGAAGCCGCTGTATTACGGATTCGGTCGCGGGACGTTCCTGTTCGGCTCCGAACTCAAGGGGCTGCGACAACACCCGAACTTCGACGATCAGATCGATCGCCAGTCGCTGGCCCTGTATCTGCGTCACAGCTACATGCCCGCCCCGTACTCCATCTTCCAGCAGATGCAGAAACTCACTCCAGGCACCATCCTGACCGTGAGTCTCGCCCAGTTGAAGCAGAAGCAACTGCCGACTCCGCAGCCATATTGGTCATTCATGGAGACCTTGCAGTCGAGTCAAGCGAATCCTTTTACAGGATCGATGGACGAGGCCGTCAATCAACTCGAAGCGATCATGCAGCGGACGATCGAAGAGCAGATGATCTCCGATGTCCCACTCGGGGCATTCCTGTCGGGGGGGCTCGACTCATCGCTCGTCGTGGCGTTGATGCAGTCTCGCAAGACGCAGCGGGTGCGGTCCTTCAGCGTCGGATTCCATGAGAAGGAGTTCGACGAAGCCCCACACGCCAAAGCGGTCGCCCAGCACTTGGGCACCGAACACACCGAACTGTACGTCACTCCCCAGGACGCTCTGGATGTCGTCCCGCTGCTGCCGTCCATGTTCGATGAGCCGTTCGCCGATTCCTCGCAAATCCCGACCTACCTGGTGGCGAAGATGGCTCGCCAGCACGTCACTGTCAGCCTGTCCGGAGATGCTGGTGACGAAGTGTTCGGCGGCTACTCGCGCTATGTGCGGGGGCTCCAGGTCTCGCAACTCGAACGAGTCCCCGGCTTCATTCGACAGGGGGCATCGTGGGCTCTTAATCAAGTTCCCGGGGTCCAGTCGGCCAGCAGTCGCAGTTTGATGCGACGAGTTTACTGGGCCGCCGAGCTGCTGGGTGCCAAGTCGTTTGAGGCGGCGTATCAACTGATGGTTTCGGCGTGGAAGGATCCTCGACTGGCTGTCGACACTGACTCCATCTCCCCGTCTGCGTTTGAAGAGTTGCCTCGGCAGATGGCGGGGCTGGGGCCGTTGCGACGGATGATGGCTCTCGACACGCTGACCTATCTCCCGGACGACATCCTGGTGAAGGTCGACCGGGCCACGATGGCGGTCAGCCTGGAAGCCCGCGCTCCGTTCCTGGATCATCGCATCTCCGAGTTCGCGTGCCGCCTCCCGGATTCGCTGCTGATGCAGTCCGGGCAGGGGAAGCTGATTCTTCGCAAGTTGCTGGCCAAGTACGTGCCGACCTCATTAACCGACCGCCCGAAGCAAGGCTTCGGCATCCCTGTCGATCGCTGGGTACGCGGACCTCTGCGAGACTGGGCCGAGAGCTTGCTAGAGCCGCGCTTGCTCGCTGAACAGGGTTTCTTCCGAGCGAACCATGTCCGCCAAGTCTGGGAGGAACACGCTTCCGGACGAGCCAACCGGATCACTCAGCTGTGGCCGATCCTGATGTTCCAAGCCTGGCATCGCGAGGGGGCCGGTCAGAGCCAGCTGCCTCAACTCTCGTCACGTAGGGCCGCCTGAATGGAAATCGCACGGATGCGAATCGCACATGTCATCACCGGTCTCGGAGCGGGCGGCACCCCGGTGATGCTGCGCAAGGTACTCGCGGCGCAGCAGTCACTGCCGGGAATCGAGTCGTGCGTGGTGGGGCTGATTCAGGATGGCCCGATCGCGGAGCAGATTCGCGCGCTCGGCGTCCCAGTGACATCACTTGGAATGCGGCCCGGCGTA
>JAYTWO010000271.1:0-2159 GCA_043743415.1 Planctomycetota bacterium | reverse complement strand
TTCCCGTCGCGAATCCGCATGGGGTTCTGGCCGTACGACTCCGTGCCCCCGTAGAGTTGCCCGCTGCCGGGGACCGAGAACGCATGCTCCCCGCCGGTCAGTCCGGTGGCCAACACCGACCAGCCCTCGACATCGTACAGACCGTTCGTGATGCGGCGGGCAATCATGACCGATCGCACGCGGTCCTCCCCCGCAGCCCCCGCCCGACCAAAGATGAAGAACAGTAGCGAGAACCCCAGCGACAACCCCACCAGCCAGCCATAGAACCGCCCCGGCTGCTTCTCCATCAGTCCCCACCGCCAGCCGGTCCGCCATTGCCACCCGACGTAGACGAACACCGTCAGATAGATCAGCCCCCAGCGCTGCCGCGTGCCAGCGAGATCCTTGAGATCGGTCAACACGGCATCGCGCGAGTAGTTGAGGATGGGAGTGGCGAGTGGGGTCACTCCCGGATGTCGATAATTACCCCACCGATTGGCCTCATAAGCGGCGAGCTTCTGCTTCAGATCGCCACCGGTCAGCGGGCGACCGAGTACCAGTTTCTCGATGACTGCTTTCGTGACCTGCTGCGGGGAGAGCGGGAGCCGCTGGATCGTGCCGACGCCGTACGGGGTCTGTGGCTTGGTCACGTTGAGGGACTCGAACCCATTGGCGAACTTCGGCGTCGAGCCATCGGGCAGGTTGAGGACCACCACCCGGCCCCCCTTGAGCAGCCACTCCTGAAATGCCTTCCGGCGAGCTCCGGGCCAGCGCGGTTCCTGGTCCAGGAACACCACGCGCAGCGCATCGAGGGCCGTCACCGAGGTCGGAAATTCGTCCTCATTCATCACGGGCAGCGACCCCGAGCGGTGGATCAGATCGGCGGCCGAGGTAATGAACACCATCCCGTCGTCCGCCGATTGGGCCTTGATGGGGAGTGACTCATCCTCGCCGTGGCCCCAGCGCAGCGTCCATGTCTCGCCCGGATCGGAGACGAACGGACTCATCACAATCACGCGGGTCGTGTCGGCAGAGAGCGTAATCTCCTGCTCCAGGACTTCACCCTGATCGCTCAACGCATCCGCCCGTGTCAGTTGGAGATTGAACGTCTTGTGTTCCGGGCTGCGGTTCTTCATCACAATGCGGAGCGGGACAAATGTTTTGTAGCGAGAGAACCCATCGAAGCCCCACTTGGCGTCGAGGACTTGGATGTCGGCCTTGTCGGGCGCGGTCTCCTGGGCCCAGGTGATGCTGTCACTGGCGAAGGCGAACAGCAGCAGAATCAGACAGAGCCGCCCGGACATCATGGTTCCTTTGGAAGTAATGGCCAGAAAGCCCTGGGGTTGCAACCCAAGGGCTTTGGGTGGAGCGTGTTCAGAACTCTCCAACTTCGCGCTGATCGAGACGGTTTGCAAGTCTTCGAAGCACACTTTGGTCCACACTCCGTGAGATCAGTCGCACCGCTCCGTCCGTCAGCAGGAAGTGCCCGCCGTCCCGGTGAGCGGGCCAGAACCCGATCGTGCGGCTGTTCTGTAACCGCTCTGGACCGGGCGGCGGCGGGGGGCGGCTCGGATCGACTTCGAAGGGGGCATCGGAATCACCCGTCATTCCACTGGCAGCCCCCATCTCCATCGCCAGATCGGGCATCCCCTCCAGGACGGGATCGATCGGCTCATCTCCACTCGCAGCCGCCGCTTCCTCAGCCGCAATCTCCTCTCGCACCTTCTGACGATTCTGCTCTGCCAAGAGCGGGTCCACTCCCGCCGGAGTGAGCGGCCCCGGCTCTCCGTACACCGCCCCGAAATTCCGCAGGCTCCCATGCGTCCCCTCGGCCCAGCGGACCTCGGTCGCTTCCCCCAGCAGTAGCGTCTGGTGCAGGCCATCGACGAGTTCCTCGAACCGTACATGGCTGTTGAGAAACAGCACTCCGTTGTTGTCCGCTTCGATTGGTGCCAGCCGGTCGTGGTGGACTCCCGCGTATCCAATGGGCTCCGCAGAGGTCGCCGCCGGACAACTGAACTCCGGGGGGACTCGATTCAGGATCGCTGCGTTCTCGGGAGCCAGCACGCCGAGCCTCGCGTTCAACCCCGCCGCTTGATTCTGCTCACCCATGTACGGCAACAGCTGGACCGCCCAGCCCCACACGAATCGGTCCGGCCCAGCCACCGCCGGAGATTTCC
>JAYTWO010000270.1:0-2774 GCA_043743415.1 Planctomycetota bacterium | reverse complement strand
AGATCCCATCGAACAACCGCACCGGATGGTCCGCCGCAATCACCTCGTCCAGCTTCGTCGCAAACAACACCATCTGCCCCCGCGACTCCGGAGCCCCCGCCCAATACTCCATCACCGCTCCCTCCCCGCTGGCCCACCTGTGGGCGGAATGGTAAAAACTTCAGAGAATAAAACAATAGGCCGTGATGTCCGCCCGGCTGGTTATTGGCACAGCGGTAGTATTCGTGGACGCGGACTCCGCCTTTCTTCAGCTTCCGCTGAATGCGTTCGCCCGTGATCAACGCTCCGCAGTGCTGGCAGGCGAACAGGCCACCCGCGAAGGGGTGGTCGATGGGGGCGAGAGCGTCGCCAAGGACTTGTGGGATTTGTGGGGGTCCAAGACGCCGGAAGACGAGAGGCGCGAAGCCATCAAGGCGGTCGCGAAGGCCACGCCCGAGGAGCTGCGTTCGGTGATCGAACCAATCGTGATCGAAGTCGCCGCCCAACATCCGGAGAAGCAGCCCGCCCTCCAGGCGCTATTGCCTCAGATTCAGGCCAACATTCGCCGCACGCTGCGCCGACCCGCAGACCCGACCGGGACCACCTCCGCCCCGTGGCAGTAGTTCGACTCGGTACAGGCATTGCTCCCGCTCATCCCCACGAAGCCCGCGCGGTTCCAAGCCGGTCAGCGCCCGCTGGTCGGCAACGACTTCGAATTGATCGAGCTACTCGGCAGCGGCGGGTTCGGGGAGGTCTGGCGGGCCAAGCACATCCACATGCCCAGTGCCCCCGATGTCGCACTCAAGTTCTGCCTCGACGCAGCAGCTGCCAAAACGCTCCGCAACGAAGCCGCGCTTCTCGGACGGATTATGCAGCAGGGCGATCACTCCGGCATCGTCAAGCTACAGCAAACATACCTGAGAGCCGACATCCCCGCCTTGCAATACGAGTACATCGCGGGCGGTGATCTGGCCGACCTCATCAAGCACTGGTACGCCCAGCCGACCCCGCCGAGCATCGACGTTGTCCGCGATGCGCTTCTCGAACTCGCCGAGACGCTGGCCTTCGCCCATGCCGCCGGAATCGTGCATCGCGACCTGAAGCCCGCGAATATTTTGATTCCGGTTGGCGCGGCGTTCGTACTCTCTCCCGAGCCGGAAGCGTCAGCGCCCGGAGCCAACCAGCGATTTTCCACGCGAGAATCTCCGGGCGCTGACGCTTCCGGCTCGTTGAAAACCCCGCGTTTCAAAATCGCCGACTTCGGCATCGGCAGCATCCAAGCTGACATCGATCACCGCACCCAGCGGGCCCACACTGTGGGCCAGCGGATGGCTCAATCACTGCTCGGCTCGCACACCCCGCTCTACGCCTCGCCGGAACAAGCGAACGGCAAGGCGTCGCACACAGCCGACGACACCTTTGCCCTGGGAGTGATCTGGCATCAGATGCTGACCGGGGATTTGAATATCGGGGCCCCGACGGGCATGGACTGGCCAGATGACCTCCGCGAACGTGGTCTGGGCGATGCCGAGATCGCCGTCCTCGGAGCCTGCTTCAACCGCCGGGCGAAGCGCCATCAAGACGCTCAGAAACTTGCGGACAAGCTGCGGGAACTGATTGTCGCCTTTCGCTCCGAGGCTGTCAGTTTTTGAGCGAGGTGGGGTCATGAGTGAGGGATGGGGTTGGTGTGGGCTTGATCGGCAGGTTTGCGGAGTGGGGCGCGGGGGGCTGGCTGGGGCGAGGAGAGCTGACTGGGGGCCTCTGGGGGAGTCTTGTGGGGGTGGGGGATTAGTGGGCCATGATGGTTTCGAGGAAATCGAGGTTAATAAATCCGAGAAAGTTAAATGTCAGCACATGCCACAGCGTTTGGGCTTTCGTTTTTATAATGCCGCGCACTCGGAATTGGGTCAGACCGCGATTGCGGCAATCGGCGTTGGGAAATTCGGCGATGCTGCCGCGTTTCTGATAGACCTCTTTCGCGTCTGCGGTGCCCATACGCTCACGAAAGGCCCCCATCTCTGCGGTGTCGCGGGGTTTGGGAGCGTAAGGGTTTTTCCCAGCTGCGAGGTGTTTCTTCTCGCAGGGCAAGGGGGCGTGGACGGCTGTGCCCGCTTGTTCCAACCGAGTCACGTCGTCCATTTTGGCGAAGCCTCCATCGACGAGATAGCGCTGCGGTGTGACTGTATAGTCGGCTTGAATCTTCGCGTGCATGGGCTGCATTAAGCCGACATCGGTGCCTTGGTTCGTGACATCGGTCGCCACAATAATCCGTGTGTCCGAATCGGTCGCTAAATGCACATTGAATGCCGGTCGAAAGCCGCCATCACCCATCTTCATGCGTCGGGCTTAGGGGTCGGTCGTCGAGGCTCGGGGCGGCTTTTTCTTCGACGCTGACTTGGACGGACTCGACGCTGGATCGGTCGGCTATTCGGCAGCAGGCGGTCCCTGCTCCGGGGCGGCTTCCATCGACTCGGCGTCCGCAGAGGACTCGACGACATCACTCGCCACCGGTCCCCGCTGCTCGTTCAATCGCTTCAGTTCCGCCTGGGCCTGCTCGATTCGCTTCTGGCGTTCCGTCGCCGCCCGCTGCTGAGCCGCCCGCTGCCGACGTTCATCGCCCGCAGGATCAGCCGCGTGCTCCGCCTGCAATTGCTCCACATGTGCCCGCGCCTCGGCCAGCGCCGTGTCCAACGTCTCTTCACGCCGAAACGAACTCGATCCCGCATTCGCCCGCACACGCATTCCGTCCTGAGCCACCTCTTCCAACGTGATTAACTTCTGATGCAACAACACCC
>JAYTWO010000269.1:0-5607 GCA_043743415.1 Planctomycetota bacterium | reverse complement strand
CCAGGGTGCGCGACCGGTGGTCGCGACCCTGGGCTGTGATGTTTCACCCCTTCAGGGTGCAGAGGCCGCCTCGACGAGGAGTGGTTTCTGGCTGACTGCTGACGGCTTCCCCTTCGGTTGCGGCTGTGCCGCGCTGGGTTCATCTGCGGTCATTTGCTGCTCACATACTTTGGGGCATGAGGCACTGTGGTGGATTTCTGCCGCTGCCTACTTTCCAGATGCACACACCAGCATTTACCGGACGGGAGAGTCGCCTTTCGCTCCGCGAAAGGACGTTCGTTCGCCGAGCGAAGGACAACACGGATTGTTCGACAGTGTCTCCATGATGAGGTCGCCTGAACGACACCAAGCCGGGAGAAGCGAACTTCCCCCGGCCTGTGAGCTGGTGTCTCAGATTAAACTCGGATTATTCCGGACGGCGGGGACGTTCTCCGCCTTCTCCGCCCTGTCCACCTTCTCGACCTCCGGGAGGCGGGCCACCTTCACGTCCACCCTGGCCCCCTTGACCACCACCGGGAGGACGACCGCCACCCTGACCGCCTTCGCGCCCGCCTTGTCCACCCCCGGGTCCACCGGGAGGCGGCCCCTGCGGTAGCACTTCGTCGGCTGTCAACTTTCCATCGCGGTTCCGGTCGAGCGTCTTGAGAATGATCGAGGCATTGGCGATTTCCTCAGCCGACAGCTCGCTGTTCTTGTCCGCGTCGAGGGCAGCTGTGATCGGGATAAACCGCATGGCCTCTTCGCGGCTCATGCCTCCCGGTCCACGGGGTGGGCCCCCCTGACCTCCCTCACGTCCGCCACCTTGTCCACCTTCGCGTCCACCCGGAGGAGGCCCGCCTTCACGCCCTCCGGGAGGCGGCCCACCCTCGCGTGGTCCCGCTCCCCCTTCTCGCCCCCCCGGAGGTGGACGGTCTCCTTCGCCCGGCCCTTGTGCCATGGACACGCTGATTCCCACCACGACGAGTCCGGTGGCCAAAGTGCCCAACCAGTATGTTTTCTTCATGACCAAGTCCTCGATAGGAGATTCGGAGAACGCCCGCGAACGACTGTCGCGGGGAGTCTACCCGACACCTCAAAAACACCCCGCCCGTGCCGAGGTTTCGAAATAATCCAAAAGATTTCAGGCCGGTCGCTGGGCCAGGTCTGCATCCACCATCATCTCCACGAGTCGACGGAAACTGACCTGCGGCGTCCAACCCAGTTGCGTCCGGGCCTTGGTCGCATCGCCGAGTAAGAGATCAACCTCCGCCGGTCGGAAGAACTGCGGCGAGATTTCGACCAGGGTCTGCCCCTGCGGCCCCAGCCCCCGTTCGTCGACACCGGTTCCGGTCCACGTGAGCGGCAAACCGGCCCGCTGGAACGCCAGCTCGCAAAACTCGCGGACCGTGTGCGTCTCGCCGGTGGCGATCACGAAGTCCTCGGGCTTCTCGGCTTGCAGCATCAGCCACATCGCCTCCACGAAGTCCCCCGCGAACCCCCAGTCGCGGCGCGAGTCGAGGTTCCCCAGTTGCAGCGGCTCGGTTCGCCCGTGCTTGAGGGCTGCTACAGCCAGCGTGATCTTCCGTGTCACAAACGTCTCCCCGCGGCGAGGCGACTCATGGTTGAACAGGATGCCGTTGACCGCAAACAGGCCGTACGACTCCCGGTAGTTCCGCGTGATGTCGTACGCAAATGCCTTCGCACAGCCGTAAGGGCTACGGGGGTGGAACGGGGTGGTTTCCTTTTGAGGGGTCTCAACGACCTTGCCGAACAATTCGGAGGAAGACGCTTGATAGAACCGCGTTGTCAGCCCGAGTTGCCGGATCGCTTCCAGGATTCGCAGCGTGCCGAGGCCGGTTACCTCGGCGGTGTATTCGGGGCACTCGAAGCTGACGTGGACGTGTGACTGGGCGGCGAGGTTGTAGACCTCGTCGGGTCGGGCCTCGTCGAGGGCGTTGTGGATCGATGGGCTATCGGCCAAGTCCCCGGCTCGCAGTTTGAGTCGCGTGCCAACCTCGGGAGTCAGCAGATGGGCGATGCGGGTGCGGTTCTCGGTGGAGCTGCGACGCACGAGCCCCCAAACCTCATACCCCTTGGCCAACAGGAACTCGGCGAGGTACGAGCCGTCCTGCCCGGTGATTCCGGTGAGGAGAGCCTTGCGACCGTTGGGCGGAGGGAGTTTCATGAGTCAGTCCGTGGGATAGGCTTCCAGCCTGTCATTCCGGGAATTCGTCGTTCGCAGAACTCGTCCAGATTTCAGACGGCAGTATTTATGGCGGACTCTTCGCCGAGAATCGTTCTCACCATGAGATGACAGGCTGGAAGCCTATCCCACGGCCTACGCCGCTCGGAAGTAATCCATCGCATTCTGGAACAGCTTCAGCCCGTCCCCTTCACCCCGCAGCCCCAGCCGCGTCCAGCGCGGGTGCTGGGTTGCGAACAGGAACCGCTCGGGGTGCGGCATGAGTCCGAGGACTCGCCCCGTCGGATCGCCCAGCCCGGCAATGTTCGCGATCGACCCGTTCGGGTTGGCCGGGTACGGGAGCAACTCGCCAGAAGCGGGGACTCGCCCCTCAGCATCGCTGTAGCACAGCCCGACCTGCCCACCCGCGATCCACTGATCGAGCGTGGCCCGATCACGAACCGCGATGCGTCCCTCGGCATGGGCGATCGGCAACTCAATCTCGTCGATCCCCCGCAGGAAGACATTGTTCGACGACCCGCCGCGCAGCTTGACCCACAACGCGGTGTACTTGCCGTTCTCGTTCCAAGTGAGCGTCGCGGGCGGCGGTTGGTCGACCTTCGGCGGCCAAGTCGTGCCGCCACCAGGCAGAACCCCGGCCTTCATCAGCACCTGAAACCCGTTGCAGATGCCGAGTGTGAGCGTGTCACGCTGCAGGAACTCGCCGATTGTTTCGGCGAGTTGGCCTTGGAGCTGGCTGCCAAAGACGACCCCGGCCCCGATGTCGTCGCCGTAGCTGAAGCCGCCGGGGACGCAGAGGACTTGGTAGTCGCGGAGGAGGTTCGGCGACTGCAACAGTTCGAACAGATGCACGCGCGTCGCCGACCCGCCGCACAATTCGAAGGCGTGGGCAGTTTCGTGATCGCAGTTGGTGCCCGGTGCTCGCAGGATACACACCCGAGGTGAGGCCATGAACGCAGTTCCGATAGAGGAGGTCGTGGGATAGGCTTCCAGCCTGTCAAGTCAGCCGGAAACGATGACAGGCTGGAAGCCTATCCCACAGGGCAGACCCGCATCTTGACACTCGCAAGCCCCGTTGCCAAACGAGGGAGTGCGAATTCGTAGGACGGGCCCATTTGCCCGTCCGGCCAGATCGAGAGAGAGCGGCACGGCGTCAGCCTGCCGAGGCGTGGAACTGCGCGTTCGCTGTTTAAGAATGAACAGTCATCAACAGTCATGCGGGTATCGATGAGTTGAGCCAGCCAGGTATCGCCCGCTCGCCACGCGCTTCGAGGACTCAGGGCGTGCCACCCGACCGCCAAAGCACCCGGCGTGAATCTCCATGCCTCACTTTTTTGCTGGCCGCTGGTCCGCCACTCGCGATAATACGACCAAATTGACCGAGAGGCCGAACAGAATCAGCGTGAATTGTCCCATCGGCATCAAGAAGGCGGGCCATGATTGAATGAAGTAAGGCCGCGAAGACCCACTGATGAGGTCCCAAATCCCGCCACACACACCGAACAGGACGCTGAGTCCGATCCCTAGTGCCAAGAGTGCTATCGCGATGCTTGTGGCGAGGATGGCCAGGAACAGCAGCGTATCGGCGAAAACGGAATAGGGCCATTTCCCTGCCTTGTCGGCCTCGGTCTCTGGAGGTTTGAAATCATATCCACAGTGAGGACACTCGATCTGCATGGGCGATATCTCGCCACGACATTGGGGACAATACGCCATGGGGCTGCTTTCTGTGTTGTACAGAGGATGATCTGTTGGAGTACGACCAAAGCCCAGGGGTTCCCACCCCGAGGCATTCTCGGAACTGGCTAAGGTTCGTTCAATCATCAATTGTCGTGGTTTGCTCCGCAAACCAACGTTGGATCGCGGAGCGATCCACGACAATCAGACACTCAATGATCGATGAGTCCTACCCCCCGCGTTGCAGGTCCATCAGCAACCCGAAGCGGTCGAGCACTTGCAGCTTGAGCGGGGCGAACTCGGGCCGGTCGATGGCCTCGGTTTTGATGAGACTCTGCGCAGCGGCGCGAGTCTCGACGAGCAGATCGTGATCCCGCACGAGGTCCGCGATCTTCAGCGGCAGGCTCCCGCTCTGCCGCGTGCCGAGGGCATCCCCCGGCCCGCGCATCTCGAAGTCGACCTCGGCGATCTTGAACCCGTCACTCGTCTGCTCCATCGCGTGCAGCCGTGTCGTCGAATCGGCGGTGTCGGTCTCAGAGACGAGGAAGCAGTACCCCTGATACTTGCCGCGCGCGATGCGGCCGCGCAATTGATGCAGTTGCGAGAGGCCGAAACGTTCGGCATCGAGGATCACCATCAAGGTCGCGTTCGGCACATCAACGCCGACCTCGATGACGGTCGTGGCCACGAGGGCCTGCACCTCGCCGTCGCGGAAGTCGGACATCACGCGCGAGCGTTCGCGCGGGTCCATCTGGCCGTGGACCATGCCCACCTTGAACCCGGCGAGTTCGGTCTTCGGTAGCTCGCGGTAGATCTGCTCGGCCCCTTGCTGGTCCCCTTCTTCGCTGCCCCCCTCAATGCGCGGACTGACGATATACAGCTGGCGTCCCTCGCCCAGTTTCTGGCGGATGAAGTCCCAACAGCGCTTGCGGCTGGCGATCCCGAAGATGCGGCTGGTGACGACGCGCTGCCGACCGGGAGGGAGGTCCGACACCACCGTCAGATCGAGGTCGCCGAACTGGGTGAGGCACAAGCTGCGGGGGATCGGAGTGGCGGTCATGACGAGGATGTGCGGGGAGAACCCGGCTTGTTCAGAGAACTTGGCGCGCTGGGCGACGCCGAATTTGTGCTGCTCGTCGATCACGACGAGACCGAGGTTGGCGAACTTCACCTTCTCCTGAATGATCGCCTGCGTGCCGACGACGAGTTGGATCTCGCCCGATTGAATTCCCGATTGGACCTCGCGCTGCTCCTTGGCTCCGATGCGACCGGTGAGGAGTGCCCGCTTGACCCGGCTCTCCGACAAGATCGTTTGGATGGTGTCCCAGTGCTGACTGGCGAGTAGCTCAGTCGGGGCCATGAGCGCCGCTTGCCACCCGCCCGCCACAGCGGCCAACAGGGCATAGATCGCGATCACGGTTTTCCCCGCGCCGACATCCGCCTGAATCAACCGGTGCATCGCGCGACCCGTCGGCAGGTCGGCGGCGATGTCGCGGATCGCCTGCTCTTGTCCCGCAGTGAGGGCGAATGGGAACAGCCGCCGGATGCGGGCATCGATCTTGGCCGTCACCTCAATCGGGGGAGCCTGGGACTTGGTGTTCCACGCCCGACGCCGCAGAGCCAACCCGACCTGGAACTCGAACAGGTCATCCCACAGCAGTCGCCTTCGCCCAGCCAGGTACTCCTCGACGGTGTTCGGCTTGTGGACCTGCCGGAATGCCTCGCTAATCCCCAGGATCTTCCAACGC
>JAYTWO010000268.1:0-3886 GCA_043743415.1 Planctomycetota bacterium | reverse complement strand
CTGTGATGTTTCACCCCTTCAGGGTGCAGAGGCCGCCTCGACGAGGAGTGGTTTCTGGCTGACTGCTGATGGCTGACTGCTTCCCCTTCGGTTGCGGCTACGCCGCGCTGGGTTCATCTGCGTGCATCTGCGGCTCACAAACCTTGAGGCATGAGTCACTGTGGTGGATTTCTGTTGATGCCTACTTTCCTGATGCACACACTGGCGCAACTTCAATACTCACGCGTCGGGTTGCCGGTCACATTGTCGTGCGACAATGGTCAGTTCCCACTCGCCAGCAGCAACCCAATGCGGCACGCCTTCAAGAAGCTCGGCAAGTGCAGCCGCTCCTTGACCGTGTGAATCGCCTCCTGGCCACAGCCCAGCGTCACCGTCGGAAAGCCATGTGCGGTCATCCAGTTCGCGTCCAGACCACCGTTGCTGATCTTGGTGACTGGCTCCAAACCCACTGCTGACAACGCGGCCTGGGCTGAGGCGATGACCGGCGAATCCTCGGGCAGCTTGAACGACTCGTACTTCATCGTGGCCGTGAACTCGACCTCGCCCCGCACATTGGCCGAGTTCGTGGTCGACTTGGCGGCGAGGGCGAAGGCTCGCTCGAACTCGCGGACAATCTTGGCTCGAAAGACGGGATCGTGGCTGCGGGCCTCGCCGCGCAAGTAGAGATTGTCGAGTACCACATTCGTGGCCTCGCCGCCCTGCACGATGCCGATGTTGCTGGTGCCGGTCTTGCGTCCCTTGACCACCAACCCGTGCCAGCCATTCTCAGCCAGCGAGTGAATTGCCTTGGCGGCGATGACCGCCGCGCTGATGCCTTGTTCGGGATGAACGCCCGCGTGGCTGGCCAGACCCTTGATGCGGATCTGCAAGTCATCGGCTCCGGTCGCTCCGATGGTCATCAGCGAGGCATCGCCGCCATCCCAGTTGAAGCACAACTTCGGCCCGCCGAGCTTCGACGCCGCGACGTGCCGCGCACCAACGAGGCCGACCTCTTCTTGAACGGGCCAGAACAGCGTCAACGGCGGGTGCGGCAGCTTGTGCTTGAGCAGCATCAGCGCCGTGTGCAGCACCACTGTTGCCCCGCCGCGATCATCGCCGCCCAGAGCTGTGTCGGTTCGACGCGAGACGAGGTACTCCCCGCGCACTTCCGGCTCGCAACCCTGACACAGCGGCACCGTGTCAATGTGCGCCATCAACAGTCGCCTCGTCCCCCGCATCGTCCCCGGCAGCTTGACGATCAGGTTGCCGCATTGCCCGCCGTAGGGACTCTTCTTGTGGGCCTCGTCCCAAGTGATCGCCGACTGCGACACTCCCACCGCTCGTAACGCCTTCACGATGAAGTCCGCGGTGGCCTGCTCGTGTCCACTCTTGCCGGGGATGGCGACGAGCGCGGTCAACAGCTCGATGGCCTTCGCATCGTCGATGTGGCTGAGCAGGTCGGTGGGAAGTGTCATGGCAGCGTTCCGGTCAGTGTTGAGGGCCAATCCTGGCGAGCCGGGAGTGTCTCTGAACTGCTGGTCCGTCGCCACTCCGCGTTGATCGGAATCGCCACGGCGAGCGTCCGGTGTCCACCGGATGGTGTTTTACTGCTTCGCTGTTTGCAACAATTCTTGATGCAAGGGGACTGCAATCCGACCGGGCCAGCGTGTATCTTGCGGGATCATGAGTGGACTGCCTCGTGCTGCGTCACGACTTGATGATTGGGTGGGAGTTCAGCCATTAGGCTGCTCCAATGTCGGCTTCAGCCTGAACTCCAACCCTAAGTCTTTGTCCTGACAACGTATTCACAGCCCGCTTTCGCCGCGACATCGCGACACCATCAACCGAGCTTGAGACATCCATGCACGCCACGCACGCCATGCCCATCCTGATCGTCTCGTTGTGCATCCTGGCGATTGCGTACCGGTACTACAGTGCGTTTCTAGCCGCGCGGGTGGCGGTGCTGGACGACCTGCGACAGACACCCGCGCACACGCTCAACGATGGACAGAACTATCACCCGACGAACAAGTGGGTGCTGTTCGGGCACCACTTCGCAGCCATCTCCGGAGCCGGCCCGCTGATCGGGCCGGTGTTGTCGATTCAGTTCGGGTACATGCCGGGGCTGATCTGGATCGTCGTGGGAGTCTGCCTCGCTGGAGCAGTGCAGGACATGCTCGTGCTAGCCGCCAGCGTACGGAACGGCGGACGCTCACTGGCCGAGATTGCCCGCGCGGAGATTGGCCCGGTGGGGGGCACGGTCGCCTCGATCGCCATTCTGTTTGTGGTGATCATTGCTCTCTCGGGACTCGGGATTGTCGTCGTAAAGGCTCTCGGTGGTGAGGAGATCAAGCTGGCGGCGAAGACGCAGATTGTATTGCCAAAGGGGCAAGTTCCGAATGTCGGCCTGCAACAAGATGGACGAAACCTGCTCTTCGTGCCCCCGGGGAGTGAAGTGATCTATCCGAACGGATCCCCGGTGCATCGCTCCGAGCCGTTCACTCTGGCAGGTCCGGTGGTGAAGCCCGGGGAGGTCTCTCTGGGGTGGCACCGCGATGCGGTGACGAACGCCGTCACCTTGCCCGCAGGCGTGACGCAACTCGTCCCCGGCAGCTCTTGGGGCACGTTCACGATTGCCTGCACGGTGCCGATTGCGCTACTCGTCGGTCTGTATATGTACGTGTTCCGCAAGGGGAAGGTCGTCGAGGCGTCGCTGCTCGGTGCCTTAGCCACTCTGGCCGTAACAGTGATGGGGAACTGGATTCCGGGGTCGGTGTGGGAGCCGTACTTCTCATTGACGCGGGAGCAGACGATCCTGGCCATCTGCGGGTACGGGTTCATCGCCTCGGTCCTGCCGGTGTGGCTGTTGCTCTGTCCGCGTGACTATCTGTCGAGCTTCCTCAAGATCGGCACCATCCTCCTGCTGATCGTGGCGGTCGTCATCGCCAATCCGAAGATGGAGGCCCCGGCGATCAACCAGATCTTTAAGGACGGCGGCGGACCGTACTTTAACGGGGCCATCTTCCCGTTCTGTTTCATCTGCGTCATGTGCGGGGCGGTGTCGGGATTCCACTCACTGGTTGCCTCGGGGACGACGCCGAAGATGATTAACAAAGAGGGCGACATCCGCATGATCGGCTACGGGGCCATGCTCTGCGAAGGCGTCGTCGGCATCGTGGCTCTCATCGCAGCTGCGTCCCTGCCGCAGGGGGACTACTGGGCAGTGAACATCGATCTGTCCAAGGTGGAACAGTATGCCAGCGCGATGAAGGAGCTGAATGCCACGACCGACAACCTGTCGAAGCTGGAGGAGCAAGTCGGCGGCGAATCATTGCGCGGCCGCACCGGGGGAGCCGTAACGTTGGCCCTCGGTATGTCGAAGATTCTGACTGATGCCACCGCCAAGGTCTCCGGCGGGCGGGTCGATATCAACTCGCTGATTAAGTATTGGTATCACTTCGCGATCATGTTCGAGGCCCTGTTCATTCTGACCACGATCGACACAGGGACGCGCATCGCGCGGTTCCTCCTTCAGGAAGTCCTGGGCAAGGTCTACAAACCATTTGCCAAGACCGACTGGCTGCCGGGGGCGATCCTCTCGACCGGCTTGGTCACGCTCGGCTGGGGGACTTTAATCTGGACCGGGTCGATCGACACGATTTGGCCGATGTTCGGCATCGCCAACCAGATGCTGGCAGCGATCGCTCTGTGCATCATCAGCATGTGGGCCCTCAATAACGGACGCGGCAAGTTCGCGTTGCTCACGCTGATCCCGATGGTGTTCGTCATTATCACGACGACCACCGCCAGCTACCAGATGGTGACCGGCCGGTTCTTGAACGACTTCAAAACCGGGCGAGAGACCGAGAACCTCGGCATGATGATCAAGGGGGGGCTGAACATTTTC
>JAYTWO010000267.1:0-9035 GCA_043743415.1 Planctomycetota bacterium | reverse complement strand
GCGCTCGTTTGCAGCTGGGTGTACTTCGTCCACTCGTAAATCGGCTTGATGTTCGCGACCTGTTGCAGCAGCGTGTGCAGGTCTTCGGCGACCTGTGGCAAGGCCACGCGGCGCGACTCGGTGTCCTTCATCTCACTGAAGACCTGGCTGTCGGATGGCTTCTCGTATTGGTCAGTGGAGAAATCAAATACTTCTGTCGGGCGAGTCAGGAGTGCCCATCCTACGGGGAGCCACGTTTGTTTGCCCTTCCTCTGACTGGTATTCTGCCCGCGACTGGCAGCGTGGAGCCGAGGCGAGTCTCGAATGGGAACTGGACAGGAAACGACATGGATCTGACGGGCAAGAACATCCTCATCACGGGGGCCTCGCGGGGCATCGGGCGCGGCTGCGCTTTGGAGATGGCGGAGGCCGGAGCGAATATCGGGATCAACTTCCGGTCGCATGCCGGGGAGGCCGAAGAGGTTGCGGAAGAGATTCGTCAGTTGGGGCGGAAGGCGACGCTGCATCAGTGCGATGTGGCCGATCAAGAGTCGGTCGAAAAGATGGTCGCCGACTTCTCGGCGAAGATGGGATCGCTCGACGGGTACGTGTCGAACGCGGCCTACAGCGATCGCGAGACGATGGTCAAAGCCGATATGGAGGGGT
This sequence comes from Planctomycetota bacterium, assembly GCA_043743415.1. Lineage (GTDB taxonomy): Bacteria > Planctomycetota > Planctomycetia > Planctomycetales > Planctomycetaceae > TH-plancto1. The sequence continues at coordinate 8,390 of JAYTWO010000267.1, read as the reverse complement.
TTAAGCGAACGATCGATGTCTCCATGTGGGGGGCGTTCTTCGGTGTTCGTGCCGCTGCCCAGCAGATGATTCAGCAGGGCCAGGGCGGCTCGATCCTGGTCGTCAGCTCGCCGCATGCCTACCTGCCGATCCCGACGGCGATGGCCTACAACATGGCCAAAGCGGCGATCGACCACATGGCCCGCACCGCTGCGATTGAACTGGCCCGCTATCGCATCCGCGTGAACATCCTGCATCCGGGTTGGATCGATACCCCCGGTGAACGCAAGTTCTTCAGCGATGAACAGCTCGCGCAAGGGGCCGAGGGCATTCCGTGGGGACGCATGGGAACGCCGCAGGAGATGGGTCGTCTGGCGCGGTTCATGATGTCGAGCGACTGTGACTACATGACCGGGAGTACCGTGCTAATGGACGGCGGGATCACGTTGCCGTGGTGGTCGAAGCGTGAGGACGGGAAGCAGTGAGAGATATCACTGGGAAAAATCCCGTGGGTTGCAACCCACGGGCTTTGCATGCGAGTTCGCTCCCCACCGTGCGTGCCTGTGGCGTGCTGGTTGTCATTGGTGAGCCCATCGAGCGGTTCCTGCTGATGCGGCACAAGGACCGCTGGGATCTTCCCAAGGGGCATGTCGATCCCGGCGAGACCGATGTCGAGTGTGCCCTCCGCGAGATGGTCGAGGAGACCGGCATCCCGACCGATGCCATCGACCTCGACCCCTTCTTTCGGTTTGAACACCGGTACGAGGTCCGCGAAGTCCGCAGCGGGGGGGAACTCAAGCTCAAGACGCTCGTCATCTTTCTGGCCCGACTGACGCGCGAGGTCGAGATCAGCGTGACCGAACACCCCGGCTACCAGTGGATCGAGTGGCGACCGCCGCATACGATTCAGACGCAGACGATCGACCCCCTGCTGGCCTGTCTGGCGAGGTTCGTGGGAGAGGCTGGAAGCATGTCGTCGCCGTGAGACATGGCCCTGGGGGACGGAAGTCGACCCACCGGACTCGGAGAGTCCGGCGACATTGTCGGATACCGCGAACGATCGTTGTCCAGCCTGTTACACTTCACGCGGACCCGAGTGAGTCGTAGCTGCCCCTCGCCAGAGGGCGGGCACGCACACCAATTCGCCCACGTTCTGGCGAAACGTGGCGACGAAGGAATGTCCCCTCCCCTTCTCTCCCCCCTTCTCTCCCCCCTTCTCTCTCCCTTTCTCTCCCCTCCCCATGCCTCATCCCAACGAACCCGGTCTCACTCCCGATCAGCCGCTTCAGATCGGGCGGCACACGCTGAGGTCGCGTCTGATCGTGGGGACGGGGAAGTACCGCACGTTTGACGACATGCGGAATTGCCTCGAAGCCAGCGGCTCCGATGTCATCACCGTGGCCGTGCGCCGCGAACGTCTGATCGATGCCGAGGGTCGCAACATCCTCGACTTCATCGACTTGGCCAAATACACGATCCTCCCCAACACCGCTGGGTGCTTTACCGCCGATGATGCCGTGCGCGTGGCGCGGCTGGGGCGGGAGATCCTCAGTGGACTCGAAAACCCGGGAGCTGACTGGGTGAAGCTCGAAGTCCTCGGCGATAAGAAGACTCTGCTCCCCGACCCGATCGCGACGTTGCAGGCCACCGAAGCCCTCGTCAAGGACGGCTTCCAAGTTCTCGTCTACACCACCGACGACCCGATCACCGCCCGCCGCCTTAAAGAGGCCGGAGCTGCCTCGGTGATGCCCGCTGGCAGCCCGATCGGCAGCGGCCAAGGCGTCCTCAACCCCAACAATATCCGCATCTGCATTGAGTACCTCAAAGAGAACGATCCCGACTACCCGGTGATCGTCGATGCCGGAGTCGGCTCCGCCAGTGATGTCTCCGAGGCCATGGAGCTCGGCTGCGACGGAGTGTTGCTGAACACGGCGATTGCTTCAGCCGATGACGCCCTGCGAATGGCCTACGCGATGAAGTACGCCTGCTGGGCCGGTCGACATTCGTACCTCGCCGGGCGGATTCCGAAGAAGCTGTACGCGACCGCGTCGAGCCCGGACACCGGCGTCGTGATGCCGCGCGGGAAGTAATGTTGGAGTCCAGCCTTTAGGCTGCACCTCTCGGGCAGCGGCAGGTTAAAGCCTGGACTCCCCTCACACGTCTCACACAAGCCCGATCACGAACACCCGCACCCGCCTGCGTCGATTGTTATACTCCCCTCCAACCCTCAACCCTCAACCTCCCCACCCATGCCCGCTGACTTTGAAGCCTGTTCCAGTTCGGTTCAGCAGCTATCGCGGGCGGTGACCGCGCTCGATGCGCGGTGCGGGGATGCGCGGATGGCTCCATTGGTGGGGCGCGAGTGGTATGAGTTATTGGCCCGCAAGCTGGTGCCGCAGCTCTCAGACCAGTCGTATTTGGTCGTGGCGGTGGTGGGCGGGACGAACATCGGGAAGAGCGTGGTGTTCAACCACCTCGCGGGGTTTCGAGCAAGCGCCACGAGTCCGCTGGCTTCGGGAACCAAGCACCCGACCTGTCTGGTGCCGAAGGGGTTTCGCGAGACACACAACCTGCAAGAGATATTCCCCGGCTTTGTCCTGCGAGACTGGGCAGGAGCGGAGGAGCCTTTGAAGGAAGAGGGCGTCGACTGGCTGTTCATTCGCGAGTGCGAGGAGACCCCGGCGAATCTGCTGATCCTCGACACCCCGGATGTCGACAGCGATGCCCGCATCAACTGGGTGCGGGCCGACAACATCCGCCGTTGTGCCGATGTGCTGGTCGCGGTCCTGACGCAGCAGAAGTACAACGATGCGGCCGTCAAGGAGTTCTTTCGCAAGGCCGCCAGCGAGGACAAATCGATCTTGCTGGTGTTCAATCAGTGCCTGCTGCCCGAGGACGAACCGTACTGGCCGCTGTGGGTCGGCACCTTCTGTGAGGAAACCAAGATCCGCCCACAGATCCTGTACGTGGCCCCCAACGACCGCCGCGCCGCCGAGTCGCTCCACTTGCCGTTCTACGAGCGTCCCTGGCCGCCGACCGCGGAACCAACGTCCGAGGTCGCTCGCAATCTGATGACCGACCTGACCTCGCTCCGGTTCGAGGAGATCAAGCTGCGATCACTGGGAGGCTCACTGAAGCAACTCATCGATTGCGAGCAGGGTGTGCCGCGCTGGCTCGACGAAATCCGAGCCCAGAGCGATCAGTACCACCGTGCTGCTCAACTGCTGACCGCCAACAAACTCGCCGAGGTCGCCGACTGGCCGACGATTCCCAGCACCCTCCTCGTCAACGAAGTCCGCCAGTGGTGGGGTGGCCAGCGGAAGGGGTGGACCGCCCGCGTCCATGACTCATACAACCTGCTGACCCGCGCGGTGATGATCCCCGTCCGCCTGGCTCGCGACCGCATCCAGGGCGAGCCGACCGACCCCGTCCAACTGTACCGCGATCGCGAGTGGGCCGCTGTCCTTGAAACCATCGAAGAGGTGTACGGGAAACTCGAATGGCTGGCGGAGTTGGGGAACGAACTCCTCAAGCCGAGGTTGGCCAAACTGCTGACCGGCGTCTCGCGAGCCGGACTGATCCAGCAGATTCGTCAGTCGCACGCAGAGACCGACATCGCGGCGGAGTTGCGAACTCTCGTCCAAGCCGAAATGGCCACTTTCGCCGAAGACAGCCCCGAATTCTATAAGCTCTTCCGCCGCATCGATTCTCTGGCCGCAGCCGCGCGGCCTGCGGTGACGGTGATCCTGGCCGTGACGGGGGTGGGATTGATCGGCGATGTGGTGTTCACCTCCGCCGCCACGACGACGCTCGGGCATCTCACCGCCGATGTGGTCGGCGGGACAGTGGCGGCATCGGTGGGTGAATCGGTCCTCAGCGAAGGCGTGTCGCAAGGGGCGGGGCAGTTGCAAATGCGATTGCGGAAGCTGCATCAGCGGTTCGCCACCGTGCGTGCCACGTGGCTGGCGAAGTTGCTGAAGGCACACCTGCTCGGGACACTTCCGGAAGACCTGCAAGCCGCCAGCCGGATGTCGACCAGCCCCGAGTTTCTGGCCGCAGCCAATGCGGTCGAGAACGTCTGCCGGACCGTACGTATGCTGTAGGCGACTTCGCTCTGCGGCTCGCGATTCGTAGTCCGCAAGACAGGCTCTCCGGGCCGCATCGCGTCCCCGAAAAAAACACAGGGCATGCAAACCACCGCCTGCCAGACTGGGTTTTGGGAGCCTGAACCCCGGAAACTTTGGGAATTTCAGTGTTTTCTGAGGGTATTGTACCTCTCTCCCGATTGACAACGTGAATTCTGAGCGTTTTACTTACGCCACGCACACCGTGATGTGCATTTTCACTCACCGCCGTTCAAAGGAGCAATGATGGCAAAAGCCGCAAGTGACAAGCCGAAGCCGATGTCGAAGTCCGAGATCGTCGCCTCTCTTGCCGAGTCCACGGGACTCGTCAAGAAGGATGTGGTCGCGATTCTCGACGGGATCGAAGCCCTCATCGGCAGCAGCTTGGGCAAGAAGGGACCGGGCGTCTTCGCACTGCCAGGTCTCCTCAAGATCCAGGTCACGCTGAAGAAGGCCACCCCCGCCAAGCCGGGGATCAACCCTCGTTCCGGCGAAGCGATCACCATCAAGGCCAAGCCGGCCCGCAAAGTGGTCAAGGTTCGCGCCCTCAAGAAGCTGAAGGAAATGATCTAGTCCCCAGGTCGATCACTCGCCTAGACCGATCATGGCCCCACGATCAAACTCTCCGGATCACTCCGGGGAGTTTTTTCGTTGGGGGAGTCTGCGATCAACTGCGAGTGCCAGTTCTTTTGGATCCACTCACGCGAACGGTCAGACTTGTCTGCCCCTTAGAATAGGCTTCCAACCTGTCATCTTCAGCCAAAAGACAGGCTGGAATCCTATCCCACGGTAAACTTTCTCTGACCGCTCGCCGAATTGGACCGCGCCACTTTTTTGAGTGGCAGCACTCGACAGGGCATCTGCGAAACATGAAGCTGCTCTAAAGACAGGACTTCAACAGCGTTCCCCATTTTCGCTCCGTTTCACTCTCGCGGATCTCTTTTTTCCCCCGCGAGTCAAACGGAGCGCGAATGCGGAAATGATCTGGTCTTTCTGCCACCACAGAGGGAACATCCCTGAGCAAGACGCTGTCCAACGATTCACCCATGAGAATCGCCGTCTGATCCCAATATCATCCGAACCTCGAAGCGTGTCGCACAGTCTCTGAATGCACAAGGACAGAACACACCGCATCCCCCTCAACTCAGCCCACACGCCCATTGGTCCCCCTCAAAGGTTGACATTTCAAGAGAATCCCACAGAATCACCCCACAACAACCCGCAGCCGGAGAGGTGGCAGAGCGGTCGATTGCACCGGTCTTGAAAACCGGAGTCCCCGTGAGGGGATCCAGGGTTCGAATCCCTGCCTCTCCGCTTCATTCCACTAGGTAAAACACTGGCCTCCACGACGGAAGCCCCAACACGGTTGGGGTTTTCGTTTGGCTTTTGGACTCAAAATATCGCCCGGTTTGGTGCCCGTTCATTGCAGATTGATGCAAAATGAACCGTTTTGATGCGAGCTGTATGGCACCATAGTGGGCACCTCTCGGCACCACTGACGGCACCTTTGTACTGTGAATGTTTGAAGAGAAATCTGATCAGTTGTTTGTGATCCCGGTCACAGAGCGCCGCGCCAGCGATATCCTGTTTTAGACTTCATCAAGTGCTCCCAGACTTTGAAGCCACTTCGATGCCATCCACGCCGAAGCGAAGTCAGGCAGGGCAGGACTTCCACGGATGGTCAGCGTTGACAATCAGATGCGGAATGTATTTGTGTCACTATTCGAGGACATTCCAGAGTTCTTCAAGAGAGATACCAGTCGCTGCCGTCAGGTTGGCGGCGGACTGGGCGAGTTCGTTGTGCAGGTCCAGTTGGGCTCGCTGGTTCTGGATGAGGCTGGTTCTGGCTTGGACGACTCGGACGATATCGACTTCGCCTTCCAGAAAACGTTGTTCCAGGCTTTGCAGCTCTTGGGGCAGGTTCGCTGGTCCGATGTCCGTGGCGTCTTCGGTCAATGCGGCGAGGGCCTGTGCATAGCGTTCCCAGGCCGCTTCGGCTTCCAGCCCGGCCCGGCGCTGTAGCTGTTGCCAACTGGTGACGCGCTGGTTGAGTTCAGCCATGCGTTGAAGTTCGAGCGGTTGCCCCGAGTTGATCACGGGCAGGTCCATCTGGGCGCGCAGTCCGAAGAACGTGGTTCCATCGGCACCTTTCTGATAGTACGGGCCGACCTGCAGGTCTGGTGTACGTCCGGCGTGGGCCAGGCACATTCCGGCTCGAGCGGCGTCAACATCTGCCTGAGCGGCCATGACATCGGGGCGAGACAAGGCACGGCCGGTGATGTCAGCTGCGACTGAATCGTTCTCAAGTCCCCACGAGGGTATCTTCCAGGTCATTGAACTCAGGTCTCCGTTCAGCGGAAGCGGAGAGTCTGGCGACATTCCCAGCTGACGTTTCAGATCGCGGAGGGCGATGTCGTGATTGGCCTTGGCCAGTCGCATCTGCTGTTGCGTCGATCGAGCATCGACTCGCACGATGGCCACATCTGCGGCGGAGGCTTGGCCGGCTTCGAGCTGTTTTTCCAGGGTTCGCAGCAGTCGTTGGTTGTTCCCGTGACTGGCCTGAGCGAGTTCGTGGATGCCTCGCATGTAGAGCATGTTGAAATACAACCGCTCGGTCTGAGCCACGTTGAGCAGTTCGGCCTGATGAATGTTCCAGCGGATGCTGTTCAGTATCGAGGCGGCCCCTTCCTCACGGAACTGCTGCTGGTGGGCCAGCTGGATCGTCTGCATCAGGAGGACGTAGTGAGACGTCGATCCATGTCCGCCGACTTTGGCGTCCTGCCAGGGAGTGACCTGGACCTGCACAGAAGGATTAAACGGATAAGTCTGCGCGACCCCGAGAGCTGCTGAGCCAACGGCGTCATTTTGGCGGATGGCAATCAGATCGGGATTTTGTGCCAGGCTCAGCGAAATACACTCGGTCAGTGACGTGGTGCTGCGGGTCTCGGCGGTGGCTTCAGCGGATGTCAGTTCGATTTCCGGATCCGAGAGGCGAGCGGAATGGTGGCTCTCTGATTTCTCCGCATGGGCGGTCAATTGCGAGACACTCGGAGTGGGAGCCTCAACCCATGCCGTCTCTGCCGACCGGCACCCGCAAAAGAGGAGCAGGAGCGTGCCAGGCCAACGGGGAGATTTTGCGGCTTTCAACACGAGGGGCAGTCTCTGTTCCCTGGGATGGTGCCTCAGACGCGAATCCGGTTATGCCTCAGAATCGACGTTCAGCACCTGTCCCTTCAATCGGCCTGGAGCCGACTATGCCCGAAGTGCAACGAGTACGGGTGAGGCCGAGTTCCTCCGAAGTGTCTCGGCGTGCCGTTTGTGCGCGACATCGGTGTCCCACGCAGGAGGCAGTTGGCGGGGAGTTTGCGGGATAGTCCGACAGAGTATGCGTACCCTTTCCGGGTACAATTGACCTCGAAATGAGTACAAGCCTGAGTTCGTGATAACTCCATCCATTTTTACCACGGAATACCCAGCGCGGTGTAGCCGCAACCAAATGGGTAAGCGATCAGCGGTCAGCAGTCGGCCAGAAACCATTCACCGCAGAGGCGACCTCTGCACTCTGAAAGAGTGATACGTACCAGCCCAGGGTCGCGACCGCAGGGAGCGCACCCTGGGTCAACGAGCCGCGCGAGAACGAACCCTGAAGGGGTTCCACACTGAGCCGTGCGGGTGTGCAACCCCTTCAGGGTTGGCGGCCTCTGGCCGCCGCTTTCCCAGGGTGCGCTCCTGCGTCGCGACCCTGGGCTGTGCTGGACAACCCCTGCGGGGTACAGAGGGTTGCTGGCCCTTCGTAAATTTGCGATAGAGGCGAGAATTTGAACCGTTAGAGCGTTTCACAATTGCGTGAAAGCTGGCGTAGCTTGGACCCCTAGGTCCGAGCGAGCGAATGGAGGCTTTTAGCTCGACAAGAGAGGCTCGCAGGCAATCGTGGAATGCTCTAGTAGTACGGAAGCTCGGAGGAAGCCCGGGGATGACTGAGTTTCTCTGTCTCGACCGATCGGTCTGGATGGTGACGAATTCCTCATCCATGTCGCGTCCCCTCTGAACGACACATCGTGGGAGGGCGTCTTCGCATCGCACAGAATTCCCTGCATTTATCCTCGCCTCCGGACTACGAATCCGCGATTTGTTTTCACGCTGCGCAAAATTTATGCGGCTGGGTAAAGCTATTTTCCCCAGCTTGACGGTAACCGTTCACACCCCGACTGAAGATTGGTCTTCGCGCGGTCGCTCGAATGTGCGACAGATACGGGCATGTCGCACACGGACCAGATACCGGCGGAG
>JAYTWO010000266.1:0-2271 GCA_043743415.1 Planctomycetota bacterium | reverse complement strand
AGCGACACCGGTGATTTGCCGGTCGAACAACACTCTCTTGATCAACATGCCCCTCTTTTTCCGTGCCGTTCCGTGTGCGTCCGTGGCTGGCTTCGGGCCGAGGCAATCGTCTTTTTTGGGGGCACCACCATTTGGCGAATGCACACTCACCGCGGGCTGGTGATTGCAGCCGGCGTGTGTCTCTCGGGAGAAGCGGACCGCCTGTGCCCTGCCTCTTGGGCTTCCGGGAACTGGGAAGTCCCGGGGGACGTTCAACGGTTCGGCTGGTATCGCGTTCGATGGTGGTTTAAGATCGAATGGTCAGAGGATCACTGTCTCCTCGCTCCGAAAGTCCCGGTTTAGGATTGCGGCCCGATGCCCAAGGTCACCTTCGTCAAAGAAAAACGCACCATCGAAGTTCCGGAAGGGGCCAACTTGCGGGCTGAAGCTCTCAAGCATGACATCCATGTCAATCCAGGGATTCACAAGCACTGGTTCGCCAACTGTCATGGCCTCGGCCAGTGTGCGTCCTGCTGTGTGAAGATCACCAAGGGTGAAGAGAACGTCAGCCGCCAAGGTCTGCGGGAGTGGCTGCGGTTCCTGCTCGGCCCCCTGACGTTCTTCATGCGAATTGGGAATGAGAAGACGATGCGACTCTCCTGCCAGTGCCAGGTGCTGGGCGACTGCGAAATTGAAACGGCCCCGCCGATCAATCTGAGCGGCGAGAAGTTCTGGGAGTAGCTGGCCAGTCTGCTCCGTGACCCAGCCCGTGACCCAGCCCGTGACCCGTGCGTGACCCGTAACCCGACCGCGAGGATTCGATGGCAACCACGACGAGACAACGGCTGGCGGGCGGAGTGCTGATCGGCGTCGCTGCGATCGCGTTCTACATCGGGACGCAGTTCAAAGGCCCGGGCTTGGGCGGCAGCGGATCGGGCGATGGTGGTCCCGCTCCGGCGGCGTCAACCACGGGGCCGTCGACCTCGACCGATCTCGCAGGGGATGAAGCGACGATGGTGTCGACCGCCGTTCCTGTCACCGTTCCTGTCACCGCGACGCCCACCACGCCGTCGTCACCACTGGTCGCCGTGGTCATCTCGGGCGACAAGTACCTGCTCTCCACCTCCGGCGACGAGACCCAGGCCACCCCCGCTGAACTCGCCGAAGTGATTCGTGCGGTTCTATCTGCCCCCGGTGATGGGCAGGGGATTCGCGTCCGAGTCTTCCGTAAAAAGGACGCGACCACCGGGGCGCAAGTCGATCTGTCATCGAAGCTGGGAGATGCCGGGGTGCCTTCCGAAGAAATTCAAGTGAGGCAGCAATTCCTGGATTGAGTCGCCTCCGGGTGAGCGACGTTCACCCAGGGCACAGGCTTTAGCAACCCGACGCGTCAGCGAGGGCGGACGCTCTAAAGCGACCTGCGGGAATGCGAGCTGCTGGGAGGAACACTCACTGGCTGGTCTGGACACGCCTTGGCGGCACGCCTCGCTACGCTCGGACCCTCGCTAACGCGTCGGGTGACTGAGGACATTGGGCGCTCGCCGCTGGTGTAGAACGGAATCAATTCCGTTCTACAGCCTTCGGCGAGTTCCACCGGACCAGCCATCGAAGGCTTCAGACCCGTTGACCGCATGCAGCGACGTATGCTACACCCCCGCGGGTCCGCTGCTCCCAGGTGTTCGCCAACCGACACTCGGGAGACTTTCGGGGTGAGTCAGCTGTGCCCATGAAACCACTGGATGTCTCACGATTTCACCAAGACGAGGAGTTCTCGAAACTCCTCGTCGGTCGTCGGGATGTGGACCTCGTGGTGGTCGCTCTGGAGATCGCCCGCGATGCCGATCCCAATCTCGTCTTTCAGCCGACCCTCGACTGGATTCAACAGCGGGCCGACCAGTTGACGCTCCAGATGGCGGGCAGCTCGACCGAGCGCGACATGCTGGAGCGGATCGTGCAGTGCTTGTCGGGCGAGTTCGGCCTGCGCGGCGACGACGACTGCATCACTCGTCCCGAGAGTAGTTTTCTACCGCAGGTGATCGAGTCGGGACGCGGACTGCCAATCACGCTGTCGCTCCTGTACTGCGCGGTGGCTGACCGGCTGGGGATCGCGCTGGAGTTAATCCCCGCTCCACAGCATGTGATCTGCCGGTTGATGACCGATTCAGAAGCGATCTACGTCGACCCGTTCGCCGAGGGCCGCATCCTCTCCGAGGCCGAGTGCCTGACCTGGCTGAGCGTACACACTCAAATCGCCCCGCACGACCTGCTCCCCACGCTGCATCCCGCCAGCGC
>JAYTWO010000265.1:0-9323 GCA_043743415.1 Planctomycetota bacterium | reverse complement strand
GCTTCCGCTTCGACGGTCTTCCCGTCCGGGGTCATCAACACGCTGGTCATCAGACCCAGCGACCCGAACCCTTGGGCCACGGTATCGGACTGCACATCGCCGTCGTAGTTCTTACAGGCCCAGACGTATCCCCCCGACCACTTCATCGCCGACGCCACCATGTCGTCGATCAGCCGGTGTTCGTACGTCAGCCCGCGCTTGTCGAACTCCGCCTTGAACTCGGCGTCGAAGATCTGCTGGAACAGCTCCTTGAACCGCCCGTCATACTGCTTGAGGATCGTGTTCTTGGTCGACAGGTAGACCGGGTAGTTGCGGTTCAAGCCGTAGTTCAGCGAGGCCCGCGCAAACTCGCGGATCGAGTCATCCAGGTTGTACATCGCCATTGCCACGCCGCTGCCGGGGGCCTTGTAGACCTCCTTCTCGATGACTTGCCCATCGTCGCCGACGAACTTGATCGAGAGCGTCCCCTTGCCGGGGAACTTGAAGTCGGTGGCCTTGTACTGGTCGCCGAAAGCATGCCGCCCCACGATGATCGGCTTCGTCCAGCCCGGCACCAGTCGCGGGACGTTCTGGCAGATGATCGGTTCGCGGAAGATCACGCCGCCAAGGATGTTGCGGATCGTCCCGTTGGGGGATTTCCACATCTCCTTGAGATTGAATTCCTGAACGCGAGCCTCATCCGGAGTGATCGTGGCGCACTTGACCCCGACGCCATGCTTCTGGATCGCATGAGCGGCATCGACCGTGACCTTGTCGTGAGTCTTGTCACGGTTTTCCATCCCCAAGTCGTAGTACTCGATATTGATATCGAGGTACGGGTGGACCAGCTTGTCCTTGATGAATTGCCAGATGATCCGTGTCATCTCGTCGCCATCGAGGTCCACAACGGTTCCGGAAACCTGAATCTTCTGCATCGGGTCGGGCCTTGGCGGGGGTCTGGTGAGTACACGCGGTTCGTGGTCCCGAACGATAACGGACGGGCGGAAATGTGGCCAGCGGATGAAGGGCCCCAGCAGATCTTTCCCCTCCCAAATCGCTCGACACCTTCCCCGACCTGTGGTGTTCAATGTATCGTGAGGGGGCACGCGTCCCATTCCGATTCGGATCGCCACTCAGCGAGATCACCATGCCACTTGCCAATCGCTTACTCGTGTGCCTGGGACTGTGTGGATTGCTGGTCACCCCGAGCCACGCCGAAAAAACCAGCCCCCTCGCCACCGCGAAGCAGGTCGACGCCCTGATCGAGGGTGAACTGACCCAAGGCCACGTCACCCCCGCCCCGCTGGTCAACGACGACACGTTCCTGCGTCGGGCCACGCTCGATTTGGCCGGGACGATCCCCACGCCGAATCAAGTCACCGACTTCGCCCTCGACCCCGACCCGGCCAAACGCACCCAGCTCGTCGACCGGCTGCTCAAGTCGGACGAGTACGCCGACATTTGGGCCAGCTACTGGCGCGAGGTGATCTTCTCCCGCGCCACGGAAGCCCGCGCCCGTATCATGCAGGATCTGTTTGAGACCTGGATGAGGGATCAGCTGGCCAAGAACGTCGGCTGGGACAAGATCGCCACCGAGCTACTCACCGCCACCGGGAGCACCGCCGAGGACGGCGATGTCGCCCTGATTTACTGCCACACCGGCGAACCGGAAGAGCTGGCTGCGGAGACGGCCCGCATCTTCCTGGGCATCCAGATTCAGTGTGCGAACTGCCACAACCATCCGTATGAGAAGTGGACCCGCGAGGATTTCCACCAGTTCGCGGCCTTCTTCCCGCGCATCCAGGTCCGCCCCGAGCCGGACAACCAGGGCACGTTCCTCGTGAAGTCGGTCAACGAGATGGGTGGTCGTCCAGCGGCCATGCGGGCCAACTTCAACCCGGCTCAGACCTTCGTCCGCATGGACCAGAACCGCGATGGCCAGGTGACCAAGGAAGAAGTCACCCGGGTCCAGTTCCTCGCCCAAAGGTTCGACCAGATTCTGGCCCTCGGCGATACCAACAAAGACGGAGCCATGTCCAAGGAGGAGTTCGAGAAGCTCCCCCGCCCCGATAACAACCAGCCCGGTCGAGGGTCCGCCGAGCACTACATGCCCGACCTCGACAACCCGACCGCCGAAGGGAAGCTGATGCAGCCGGTGTTCTTCGTCAACCACGCGAAGATCAAGACCGGCACCGGCGACCTCGACCGCCGCGAGACGTTGGCGAAGTACATCACCGCCCGCAACAACCCGACCTTTGCGAGGGCATTCGTCAACCGCATCTGGGCCGAAATGATCGGCGAAGGGTTCACCGATGTCATCGACGATATGGGGCCGGGACACGACGCCAAAGCCGAGAAGGTCATCGACCTGCTCGCCGACAACTTCGCCAGCAGCGGCTACGACATCCAGTGGCTCTACCGCACGATCGCCAATACGAATGTCTATCAGCGCCAGCTTCGGACCTCCACGACGGGCGAAGGCGTCTTCGCCGCAGCCAGCCCCACGCGGTTGCGGTCGGACCAGATCTACAACTCGCTGATCTCGATTCTCGGTGAGGGGATCGTCCCGCAGCAGACACGCGGCGGCATGGGCGGCGGTGCCGCCCAGCGGCTCGCCAACCAGGGAGGCCGCAAGGGGTTCGGCAACCTGTTCGGCTTCGACCCCAGCACCCCGCAAGCTGACATCATCGGCACCGTGCCGCAGGCTCTGTTCCTGATGAACCAGAGCGGGGTCAACAGCGCCCTGCGAGCCTCGGGCCGCACGCGACTGGCCACTCTTCTCAGCCAGAACCAGGACGACCACGACGCCCTGTCGGAGCTGTACCTGCTGGTCTTATCGCGCGAGCCATCGAAGTCCGAAGTCGAGGTCAACCTCGCGTACCTCACCTCTGTCGGCAACCGCAGCGAGGCCTTCGAAGACATGCTTTGGAGCCTGCTCAACAGCAGCGAGTTCATCACGAAGCGGTAGCAGAATTCGTAAGAATTCTGCCCGCAGAGCAGACATTCCTGTCTGCTTTCCCCCGACGCACCGCGACCACGATTGCCCGCAGACTCGGGGGGCTGACGCCGCCCCGCTCGCCACATACATTGGAGCATCCCATGCACACCATCCACGAACAGATTCAACTCACCCGCGACGCCTGCTCCCGCCGCCGGTTCCTGCATACGGTCTCCGCCTCGGCGATCGCAGCGGGGGCCTTCGGGTTCACCGACTTGGTGAGCCTGCGGGCGGAAGACCTGCGGAAGCAGGGGAAGTCGATGATCCTACTCTGGATGCAGGGCGGACCGTCGCAGTTCGAGACCTTCGACCCCAAGCCCGGCCACGAAAACGGCGGCGACACGCAAGCCATCTCCACCAGTGTCGCTGGCATTAAGATCGCTGAGTATTGGCCGAACGTCGCCAAGACCATGAACGACATCACCCTCATCCGCTCCATGACCAACAAGGAAGGCAACCACCAGCGGGCCAGCTACCAACTTCACACCGGCTACGTCCCCGCAGGCAGCGTCAAGCACCCCAGCTTCGGCGCAGCTGTCGCTCAGCAGATCTCCGACCCACAGCAGGATCTCCCGACGGTCGTGTCGATCGGACGACCGGAAGCGGGCGGCGGATTCCTCGGTGTCGACTATGAGCCGTTCGTCGTCGACAACCCCGGCTCGCTGCCCACCAATGTCGGGACACCGGTGGGCCAGGACCGCCTCGCTCGCCGACTGGAACACATGAAGAAGCTCGAAGTCGAGTTCGCCGCCAAGGGGGGCCAAGTCGTCGTCGACAACCACCAACGGATCTATGACAAGGCTACCAAGCTGGTCCAAAGCCCGCACACCAAAGCGTTCGACTTCGCCGACGAGCCGCAGGCCATCCGCGACTCGTACGGTGCTTCGCAGTTCGGTCGCGGCTGCCTGCTGGCCCGGCGACTGATTCAGAAGGGCGTGACCTTTGTCGAGGTCCGGGCGGGCAACTGGGACACCCACTTCGACGCTGCGGACCGCATCCAGACCCTCGCTGAACCAGTCGACCAGGGGATGGCGGCTCTCATTGCGGACCTCAAGGCCCAGGGCCTGCTCGCCAACACGATCGTCGTCTGGATGGGCGAGTTCGGTCGCACGCCGAAGATCAACGCCCGAGGCGGTCGCGACCACTACCCCCGCTGCTTCAACGTGGCCCTCGCCGGCGGCGGCGTGAAGGGCGGCCAAGTCATCGGCAGCTCCGGACCCGACGGCTCCGCCCCCACCGACAGCCCCGTCAGCGTGCCCGACTTATACACCTCGATCTGCAAAAGCCTGAACGTCGACCCCAAACACGAAAACATCAGCCCGCTCGGACGCCCGATGAAGATCGTCGACGGCGGGACGGTGATCCCAGGATTGTTCTCGTAATGCGGGAGTCGAGATGTTGGAGTCCAGCCTTTAGGCTGCCTTCCGCGTCCAGGAGCAGGCGAAAGCCTGAACTCTCACGGTCGGGTGCCACGATTTGAGACTTTGCAAATGCCGTGGCAATGCACAAGTCTCAACCTTCCAATGGCGTCAGGGCGTATTACCATCCGGCCATCCGGCGGCTGGCACCGCGTGGGTGGGATCGTCGGTGATTCCGCAATCGGGAGTGGAGTGTGCGAGAGGTTGCGGGCGGGGCTCTTCCGTACAGGGATTGACTGGCCCCAGCCACCTCGCTCCCCGAAGCGACATTCCCAGTTTGTAAATCTGCGCCAAGTCGCGCAGGCGCTGGTCGATCGCCTCGGGAGACATGTCAGGGCATCGGGGGTCCGGAATGGTCACGATGGGTTTCATGGCTCCAATCCCAGCTGTTCCAGATCGAGTAAATCCTGCTTCCGTCCCGCGATCAACTTCAGGTGCTTCAACCCTTCGCGAGACACCACGGGGATTTGGCGTTCGTGGAAGACCGCGATTCCGCGACTGTCCCACACGGTCTGGATGCTCGGTCCCACGAGCAGGAAATCCAGCGGCAACCGGTCACGTCCGCTGACCTTTGAGACGCGAACGATCTCCCAATCACTCTGGATTCCCTGCCCCATGGGGAGTCGTCCACCCTCGAAAACGAACTGTCGCTGGGCCGCCACGTCCAACGCGCGTCGTTCATCTTCGGGGAGTATGAGTAGCTCGATATCCCTCGTGAATCGGGGGTATCCATGAATCGCCACGGCGACTCCACCACAGACCGCATAGGGCACATTCGCAGCCGACAGCGCATCCGTCAACGCGTAAAACTCGGTGTAAAAATCAATTCCCGGGTCGGGCACGTGGCATCTCGTGATTCACTGACATGGATGGGGAGGGACAGGACGGGACGGGTGGCACTGACCAGACTTGGCACACTGAGTGACGGGTGCAAATGGCGGTCGCTGGGGTCACCAGAGTTTTCGCAGTGGAATGACCATACCATGAGGGGGCTGCAGAAGACAATTCGTCGTGATCACGAATTGGGTGCCACTCGACCCACATCGTGGGGGCCAAACCTAGAGACAACTGATAGACTCTCTGGCAGCCCCGCAGGGTGGGACAAGCCGCTTTGGGCGCTGGCCCACCATTCAGAGAGCACGCACCAAACATGGTGGGCCAGCGCTCCAAAGCGAGCTTGTCCCACCCTACGTCACTCCCCAGCGGGGCAGTTGGGAACGAAGGGACCAGTCGTGAACTCATTGATCTCCATGTGCTACCGGCACCATATCACTCAGCGGTCGTGGCTGACCCTGTGGGTGCTTGGCTTCATCATCCTGGGAGGGCTGGGAGCGCCGGTGGCGGCGCAGGCTCCGGACGTGGAGGCTCTCGAAGAGGAAGCCTTCAAAGCAGCGACCGCCATCGCCGATCCCTCGATCGTACAGATTCAGACGATTGGTGGACTCGATGTGGTCGGCGAGTTGATCGCGGGGACCGGGCCGACGACGGGCGTGGTCGTCTCGCCGGATGGGGAGATCATCACCAGTTCGTTCAACTTCGCGTCGAAGCCGAGCTCGATCATTGTCACGCTGTCGGATGGGCGGAAGTTCCCGGCGGATGTTGTGGCGTCCGATCTGGTGCGGCAAGTGACACTCATCAAGATCAAACAGTCGGGCCTGACCCCGCTGATTCCCGCTCCTCGAAAGGATCTACAGGTCGGGCAGTGGACGATCGCGCTGGGGCGGACCTATGACGTGTCATTCCCGAATTTGTCGGTCGGAATCCTGAGTGCGCTGAACCGCATCTGGGGCAAGGCGGTCCAGACTGACGCCAAGATTTCGCCCGCCAACTACGGTGGCCCGCTGATCGATCTGCAAGGCCGCTGCATCGGCATCCTCGTCCCGATGTCGCCGCAAGGGGACGACGAAGCGGCGGGGGTCGAGTGGTACGACGCGGGGATCGGGTTCGCGGTGCCTCTGGAAGAGATCCTGCTGCAACTCGACACGCTGCGGAAGGGGGAGACCATCCGCCCCGGTCGCATGGGGGTGATGTTCGCGGACAAGGGACCAGTCTCGGGACCGGCCATCGCCGGTGAGGTACGACCGAACTCCCCCGCCGAGAAGACCGGGCTCAAGTCGGGCGACCTCATCATCGAGGCCAACGGGAAACCGATCGCCAGCATCCCGCAACTGAAAACAATCCTCGGCCCGTTGGCTGCCGGGAGCGAACTGAAACTGGTGGTGAAGCGGGACGACAAGGAGTTGCCGCTGTCGTTGACTCTGGTCGCCGAACTCGCCCCGCTGGAGTACCCGATGCTGGGGGTGTTGCCATCGCGCACGGTCGTGAAAGATGCCAAGGGGGTCACGCTGCGGCACGTCTTTGCGGACTCGCCAGCAGCCAAAGCCAAGCTGGTGGCTGGGGACGTGATTGAGAAGCTCAATGGTCAGGACGTGACCTCGGCGTCACAACTCGCCGCTCTCGTCGAGACGCTACGTGTCGGCACCTCCACGAAGGCGACGATCCGCCGAGCCGCAGGAGCCAGCGAAGAACTCACACTCGAACTCACCGCGCTGTCCCCCGCAGCTCCGCTCGATCTCGCCTCCGACCTCGGACCAAAGGCCGAACCCGGCCAGGCCCCCGCGCGAACCGGTCGACTCGATGAACAGATCCCCGGCACCGAGGGCCGCAAATTCTGGCTCTACATCCCCGAGACCTCGCAGCCCAAAGAATACGGCCTCGTCTTCTGGCTGCACCCCGAAGGCCGCACCGGCGAGGCGGAGCAGTTGAAGCTGTGGCGGAGTGCCTGCGAGGAACGCGGGCTGATCTTCGCTGGCTTGATCGCGGAGGGCAGTTGGTCCGGCGCGGATGGTCCGCTGGTCAAGGGGCTGCTCGAACAACTCATGGTGAAGTACCCGATCGACCGTCAGCGCGTCGTCGTCATGGGCGAACAAGAAGGCGGCGAGTTCGCGTTGCTCGCCGCATTGAAGCTCAAGGATCTCATCCGGGCGGGGATCGCGATCGATGCCGGACTGGGCATGGCTCCGCCGGAGAACGATGTGGGAAAACGGCAGCAGTTCGCGATTCTGCCGCGAGCCGGTTCATCGCGATTCCGGGCAACCCGCAACACCTTGAAGAACTTCGCCGCGAAAAAGATCCCCACGCTGGAGCTGGCCGCTCCCGAGGGAGATGGCTTGGATGAGTTGACGGTCAAGAAACTGGTGCTGTGGATTGATGCACTCGACCGAATTTGATGTCAGGTGGATGGCTCGGAGGAATTGCGATGACCCAGAATCAAGACGAAGAAGATGCGGAAGTGACTCTTCAAGAGCCCAAGCCGAGCAGTGCGGGCAGGACGTGGATGAGGAGGATCGTGCTGCTGTTGATGTGTGGTGCCATCGGAACGATTCTGTTGATCCCCGCCATTCAAGGGATGCGCAGAGCCGCCAACCGAGAACAGGACAAACGCAACCTAGAGCAGATCGGAATCGCGATTCACAATTATGAGGCGGCATATCGGCTGCTGCCCCCCGGCGGGTTCGTCCGTGAGGATGACACCGAGATGCTGAACTGGCAGGCGTGCCTGCTCCCCTTCCTCGATCAGTCCGCACTTTACAATCAAATCAATCCGCATTACGCCTGGCACGACCCCGAAAACCAAGCGGTCTTTTCGCAGCCGCTGGCCTGCTTTCTGAATCCCGAGATCCCGGTTCAGCCCGGGTCCGCAGTCTCGCACTATGCCGGGAACTCGCACCTCTTTGGGATCAACATGTGCTGGAAGTTCGGGCAGATTACGGACGGGTCATCCAACGTGATCGCAGTCGGGGATGTCTCGACCAGCTTCAAGCGTTGGGGCGACCCGACCAATGTGCGTGACCCCGGACTCGGGCTGGGGAACACTCCCCAACAGTTCGGCAGTCCGTTCGTCGGGGGTTGCCACTTCCTGTTGATGGATGGGGCTGTGCGGTTCGTCCCCGACACAATAACCCCAGCACAATTACAGGATCTGGCGTCTCCAAACGATCACGGAGTGATCAGCGGATTTTGACCCCTCGTCAGCACCATTGCCATCCGCCGACAGCGGCATCCGCTCCTCCATGATTTCGACTGGCACAGACACGCGAATGCCCACGCAGCGGTCAAAGTCGGGCGGGTTGAATGTCAGCACATTTGTCCGTCTGGGCCGGAGCATCGCGTCTGAAATGCGGGCATCGTGGGTCTTCATTCGAGGAGAGAAAGACGACTCTCGCTTACGCCGACCACTGCCAAGTCGCGCGGAACCCTGCCGCTTAATTCGGCATCAGGCCCGCGAGGATTTCAGCGGGCGTGAACACCTGGATGCCCGCGAACCTCTCAAAGTCTGGCTTGTTGAACGTGAGTAGATTCGCCAATCCGTGCCGCAACATGGCGGGCAAATAAAGGTGGGCAAATAAAGGTGTCAGGAACCATTCCAGCGGGCAAATAAAGGTGTCAGGAACCATTCCAGTCTCCTTTCACCAGTTTCGGTCGGCCGCGAGGGCGTAGGAAACAAAGGAAACAAAGGTGAAAGGAACCAATATCGGGCACGCCCACACGACGTAAGCTGCGATTATTGCGAGAAACGATTCCTGACACCTTTGTTTGATTCCCAACGCTTGGCTCTTCCCATGATGTCCGAAGTTTGCTCAACCGACGAAGTGTTGTCACCGCAAAGGTTCCTGACTCCTTTGTTTTCACACACCTTTGTTTTCACACGGGCTGTTCCAGACGATGCTGTCGATGCACGTAACTGGTTCGGACTGAATGCGGATGGTCAGATCTATCGGTATTCAAACAGCAATAATGGCGCGGTATACTATAGCGGCACTGATGGAGTGGGTGACGGCATTCGCAACATCACCGACTACGCCTCGCAGCGATTGAAGGGGTTGCGATGATTTGGGGTGAGACAGAGCACTTTGGGATTGAGATCG
>JAYTWO010000264.1:0-9026 GCA_043743415.1 Planctomycetota bacterium | reverse complement strand
GGTAATCGAGTGCCCGGCTCAGGCCCCAGGCCCAGGCTCCAATGCTCCCCCACTCGTCCGGGCCGGGTTTGGTCTGGTCGCCCTTGTAGAACAGCGGCTCGACGCCGTTCTGAAACCCATCGTCGAAGTCGGGATCGACATCGCCGTAATAGATCGTCGCCACGGCATACCCGCGTTCGATGATGCGGTCGATCGACCAGCGGGATTTCTCGCTGCCCCGCGACTTGTCGGTCGCCTTGTTCTCCGTGATCTCTTCCTTGTCGTTGTTCCGCAGCCAACTGTGAGCCAGCTTCACGGCGGGGTCGGTCGTGACGGCGTGGTTGCCCTCGAAGTTGTAGCCGAGAAAGGCCGGGGCGGACTGCTTGCCCTTCGGCGAGTAGAGCAAAATATCCATTCGCGGCCCATCGTCCTTCGCGGTGAAGTAGACGGTGATCTGCTTACGGGTCGCCTTGCCATCCATCGCATCGGTCGGTCCTTCGGTGACGACCGACCGGATGCCGTCGAGTTTCATCGACGGCGTGCGGCCAAAGACCTCGCTCTCGAACATCCGCAGGATCTCACCTCGCCGCTGCTGCTTCCACTTGGCCGCAGTGTCGATGTTCTCTCCCGAGGCCGAGACGAGAGCCTCCGGCAACGTGTAGGCCGGAACCTTCGACTCGTCCTCGTTGAAGACTTCCTTCTTGTTGTCTTGAGCTTCGATCACAGAGTTCACGATGACAACCACTCCCCACACGCACGCGATTCGCCACAACTGATTCATAGGTCCATCCCAGCGGTTCCAGAAATGAAAGGGTCCGAGGGACACGGTATCGCGAGGGAGGCCGCGCGGGAAGCGAGCGGCCTCGTCCTTCGTTCGTGCGACGGAGTGTGCGTCAGACAAGTCGGCAACCGCCTATCTCTGCTCCTCTCCCCACAGTGACATTCTCGCCGAAAGTCACGCCGCCAGCGGGGAGAGGGGGCGGAGAAATGGGCTGCCACGTTGTTTTCCCTCGGTCCCAAGCTCCGCTTGTGACCGCATAGCCTCGAAGCTCCGCTTCGCCCACCCGCCAATCCGCGTTTCCCCAGCCAGATGCTGCTGAAGCATTCTGAGTCGAGGACGACCTCCCAGAACAACGGCGAGATTCTCCAGAGTCCAAGCGGTTGGGCACGCGGCGAAGCAGAGCTTCGGGGATATTCCGTCCCAAGCAGAGCTTGGGACGGAGGTCGCGGAACGACATCGCCTACGAGGGGATTCCCCTCAGTCCGGTACAATCGCTCCATCTGGTCGCGAAAACGCCACAGAATCATGTTGCCTCATTGCCACCTGTGTCGTAGGTTTGTTGACCCCTTAACTCGTTGCTCCCAGCAGAGTCCTCTTACCCGGTCGTGGATGTTCGGGTGGTGAGGACTGCGACTCCTTGTGGCCCTTTGGCGTCATGCCCATCGGTCTCATGTGGCGTTGCCCATCATCCTTGGCGACCTGCCCGGTCCCAGTGGTTGACGGGGGAGCATTGCGCGGCTCATTGAGCTGGTATTCGCTTCTTCGGTCACCTGCTGCCCCGACAGTTTGCCGCATCCGCCACTCTGCGGATGACACGTCTGTCACGAAAAGCCAACGAGGCCCCCATGACCTATCACGGTTCACTGCTGGTTGTTGATGATGATCGTCATATCTGCGAAGCCATGGCGGATTACCTCCGCAGCCTGGGCCACCGCACCGAGACCGCGGTCAATTGCCGCGAGGCGATGGCGCGGATCAAGGACTACAACTTCGACGCGGTGATCTGCGATGTCAACCTGCCCGATCAAGACGGCTTCCAGTTGCTGGAATGGGCTGTCCCGACCAAGCCGGACACCGCCATTATCCTGCTGACCGGGTATGGCACGATCGAGAGTGCCGTCGAGGCGATCCGCCTGGGTGCGTTCGATTACCTCACCAAGCCGGTCATTGACGACGAACTCAACTTCTCGATCCAGCGGGCGCTCGGCCAACGCAAGATCGTCGAAGAGAACAAGAAGCTCAAGAAGCAGCTTGACGAGAAGTTCGGCCTGTCGCACATCATTGGCCGCGACTACAAGATGGCCAAGATGTTCGACTTGATCGAAAGCGTGTCCGATACCCGGACCACGGTTCTGATTCTCGGTGAGAACGGGACCGGTAAGACCATCACGGCTCGCTCGATTCACCAGCTCAGCAGTCGCCGCGAGAAGCCGTTCATCGAGGTCGCCTGCGGGGCACTGCCGGATTCACTGCTGGAGAGCGAGCTGTTCGGGCACGTGGCCGGAGCCTTCACGGGGGCCACGCATGACAAGCCGGGCAAGTTCCTGCAGGCCGATGGCGGGACGCTGTTCCTCGACGAAATCGGGACCGCTTCGCCGAGCCTGCAAGTCAAGCTGTTGCGAGTGCTGCAAGATCGCGAGTTCGAGCCGGTCGGTGGCTCGAAGACGCACAAGGTCGATGTGCGGATGGTGCTGGCCACGAACGACAACCTCGAAGAGCGGGTCAAACGCGGCGAGTTCCGCCAAGACCTGTACTACCGCATCAACGTGATCTCGATCACCCAGCCGCCCCTCCGCGAGCGCATCGGCGACATCCCGTTGCTGCTGGAACACTACCTGCAAGAGTTCAACGACCAGAACGGCAAGCGGGTCAAGGGGTTCGACGAGGATGCCCTGCAATTGATGCAGCGGTATTCATGGCCGGGAAACGTGCGGGAACTGGTCAACGTCGTCGAGCGGGCAGTGGTGCTGTCGAAGAGCGAGTCCATCACCGCCGCCGAACTCCCCGAGCCGCTGCGTCGCGACCAGATCGACATCTCGGGAGCGGTGAACCGGCTGATCGGTGGGAACCTGAAGTCAGCCCTCGCCAATGCCGAACGGCAGATCATCATTGAGGCCCTGGAGACCAACGGCTGGAACCGTCAGGAAACGGCACGGCTGCTGGGGATCAACCGCACGACGCTGTATAAGAAGATGAAGAAGTACGACATCGAGTACGAGTCGCACGCCGAGGTGGGGATGGTGTAAAGCGAGCGGAAGACGTGAGTCTGCCGAGAATTCGCGAAGGAAATCCACTCGTAGGACGGGCACATTTGCCCGTCCTTTTTTGTGCCTCCGGTCGATTCAGTCATCCGTTGTGGGAGAGCCTCTCCAAATTGATTGCCGAGTCCGCGAGTTCAAAGGCGAGCGGTCAGAGGAAGCCTACCGAGTAGGACGGCCTTTCCAGGCCGTCCTGGTCGCATTTCTCGCGGCGAGACGGCCTGGAAAGGCCGTCTTACGGGGAGGCTATGACCGACCGCTCGCCAAAGCGAAACTTTTCGATCAAAAAGCGATGAACACCAATGTCGCCCAATTCATGGCCCGCACATGTCTGTGTCGTAATCCCGACAACATTGCATGCTCATTAGCTCTCGATTTGGAAAACGACAGGCTGGAAGCCTATCCCACGGCCAACCTACCCGAACAGCGTATTGACCGCTCGGAAGACCGTGATGGAGAGCATCACGACTGCGATCGACCCCAGCGTCTTCAGTCCGAGGTACAGATCGACTCCGCCCCAGATCATCGTGAGCAGGGTCGCGGACGCCAGCACCACACTGATGATCGCAGTCACACGCGTGAACTGATCCACCATCTCAGGTGAAACCAGTCCCCGAGGGGCGGAATCGGGTGCCGTTTGCTCGCTGATCTCATTCAGCATGACTCGAATCGGCGCGGGTTGTCGATGTTCCATGATGGGCGTCGTTCCATGTGAAGTTCCGTGGCACAGTGATTGAAAACGATTATCCGAGGGCTTCCGGAGAATGCAAGACCGAGGCGTATGGCCATCCAATCAGAGAAGAGGCTCTTCCGAACAGTTGGGCGATCGTCCAGAAACCGCCATTCGAGTGGTAGGACAATCGGACGATCGGGCCTCCCACCCCCACGGACAACGCCGTGAAGGATTTCAGAGGGACCACGCTCACAAGGCTAACAACAGGTTTCCGGGCCACTCTCGTCCAGAGTGGAGTCCTCCCCGAAAGTCAGGCCGAATGTGGGGGAGAGTGAGGGAAGTCCTGCCGCTCCTCTGTCCTCCATCCCTCAGCCCTCAACGATCTCCCTGAACCGTTTGCCAAATCTCGCCCCGCTCGCAATCATGCCCCCACGGGATCAGGCCACTCTCCAACGGACGGAGGGGGTGGGTTCCGGTCCTCGAGCCCTGGAAGCGACTTGTCCCGATGGCGCGTTTGTCTCAAGCCCGACTCCAAGAACTCAACCACGCCCTGGACGCTCGGTCTCCAGATGACCTGCTGCGCTGGGCGAGTGAAATCTTCGGAAACCGACTGTCGATCATCTCGGCCATGCAGATGTCGGGCAGCGTCGTGTGCCACATGGCGTCGCGGCTCAAGCTCCCGGTTCCCGTGCTGTTCGTCGACACCGGAGTCAATTTCCAGGAAACCCTCACCACCCGCGATCGCATCGCCGCCGAGTACGGACTCACCGTCCACACCCTCCATCCCGAGAAGACGATGGAGCAGCA
Organism: Planctomycetota bacterium; assembly: GCA_043743415.1. GTDB lineage: Bacteria > Planctomycetota > Planctomycetia > Planctomycetales > Planctomycetaceae > TH-plancto1. Next base: position 4,528 of record JAYTWO010000264.1, on the reverse strand, counting down.
GACCGCCGAACTGGGCATCCTGTACCTCACCGTCGAGGGCCAGAAGCAGTGCTGCCACATGCGCAAGAACGAGCCCCTGCTCACCCAGAAGGGCAAATACGACTGCCTGATCAGCAGCCTGCGCCGGGCCGATGGAGGTCGCCGGGGTCACTGCCCGATCATCGCCGTCGACCCCGAAATGAACACCGTCCGCCTGAACCCACTGGCGAATCTCACAGACGAACAGATGGCCGCTTACATCGCCCAGCATCAGGTGATCGTCAATCCCCTGCACGCCCAAGGCTTCTCGACCATCAGCTGTAACCGCTGCACCACACCGGTGATGCCCGGCGAGCCGAAGCGGGCCGGTCGGTGGCGGCATCTGGGCCCGTGGTCGCAGTATTGCGGAATCAATCCGAGTGACATGGACGAATCGACCTCGGTGGCCATCGACCTGCCGCAGGATCTGGTCGACCGGATTCTGGGCCAGAAGACCGACTTCATGATCTGAGAGACACACGCTCAAAGCCCAGGGGTTGCAACCCCCGGGCTTTATCACGTTTCCAGCAACGGACAACACAATGGCCAAACACGCCCCCGCCTTCCTCAAGATCGTCGAGGACGCCAAGACCCGCATCCGCGAATGCACGATCGCCGATGTCCGTCGTCGCCAAGCTGCCGGTGAGCCGCTGACGTTCGTCGATGTCCGCGAGGAGAGCGAGTTCGCCCAGGGCCACATTCCCGGAGCGATCCACCTCGGCAAAGGGGTCATCGAACGCGACATCGAAGCGAAGATCCCCGAGCCAGCCACCGAACTGCTGCTCTACTGCGGCGGCGGCTTCCGCTCGGCCCTCGCCGCCGACAACCTCCAAAAGATGGGCTACACCAACGTCATCTCGATGGACGGCGGCTGGCGCAGCTGGACCGAGGCGGGTTTGCCGGTCGCCCGGTGATGTCCCCTTCGCACACAGGAAGCAGGACGTAGGGTGGGACAAGCCTGCTTTGAGGCGCAGGCCCACCATGTGCGACGTTGTCCCCGAAAATGGTGGGCCTGCGCCCAAAGCGGCTGGTCCCACCCTACGTTCTACGACTCCCGGCGAGGATCGTTTGCTGGATCTCCAGTCGCGGTGTCTCGCCAGCATGGTGCCGGAAGACGACCAGATCAGCGCGGTGGCCTGCCGATAACCCAATCCGTTCTCGGCGGAGGATGCGGGCCGGGTTGTCGCCCGCCATGTCACAAGCGGCCCCTAAGCTCACCCCGGCCAGGTGCATGCACATGGCCACGCACTGCTCGGTGGTCTGAGCCGACCCGGCGAGTAGGCCTCGCTGCCCCGCCACGACAATCTTGCCGTTCGGCAGCACCTCAAACACTTGGCCATACGTTGTGTACTCTCCCGGCGGGCAGCCAGCCAGGCCCGACGCATCGCACGTAATGACGCACTCCCGCTGCCCCTTGGCGCGAATGACCGAACGCACGAAGCTGGCCGGGATGTGGTGGCCATCGGTGATGAGGCTGGCGGCCAGTCGGCTCTCTCCGAGTTGATCCCAGAGCAGGTTCGGGTGCCGGGGGAGCATCGGGCTGGCCCCGTTGCCGAGGTGCGTGCTCAGCCTTGCTCCGGCACTCACCGCAGCTGAGATCTGGGCGGTGTTGGCAGCAGAGTGACCGAGGGCGATGGTGAGGCCGCTGAGGGTAGCGCGGCGAATGAACTCCTCGGCTCCGACGGCTTCGGCAGCGAGCGTGACGAGGCAAACCCGTCCGCCGGAGGCTGCCTGCCAGGCTTCGAGTTCGCTCCAGTCGCAGGGGCGAACATGTTCGCGGGGATGGGCACCGCGCGGGCCGTCCTCCGCGGAGATGAATGGTCCTTCGACGTGGCAGCCAGGGACCATGAGGTGAGCCCATGCCTCGCGCTCACACGCCCGGCGGATTGCGGACAGACCCGCACACAGGGCCTCGCGCGAGTTCGTGATGAGCGTGGGGCAGAGCCGCGTGACGCCGTGGGAGAGGTACTGGTGGAGTACCTTGAGTACCGCGTCTTCGGTCAGGTGCGGGTCGCTGAACCAGACACCGCCGTACCCGTTGATTTGCAGATCAAAGAACCCGGGCGCGACGAAGGGCAGGGCGTCCTCGCGGGAGTACCCATACGCCGGGGTCACGCTGGCGATGCGGTCGCCGGAGAGTTCCACCCGCACCGGGAGGCCGGTGTCGTAACGTTTGGCGATGAGGGCCATGCCAGTACTCCTCGTGAGATAGGCGAGCGGTGGGCGTCAGCCCTCCGAGATCGCAGAGGAGGTCGGCGGGCACCTCGGGGGGCTTGCGCCCACCCGCTCGCCTATTCACGGGTTCCAACTCCCCACGTTCTGGCGAACGTGGCTACGCCCACCTAGCGGACCGTGAACCCGAGTGTCTGCGTGGCGAACCGGCCGCTCAGTTTGTCCTCGACGGTTAATCGTAGCTGATACGAGCCGGGTGTCAGGTGTGCGGGGATGTCGATGCGGTAGCTGTTGTAGAAATCGGACCGTAGCCCCCGGCACAGGTCTTCGGTATCCCCGAGGTCATTGCGTTCCAGGACCGCGTCCTCTTGTCCGGTCTTGACGATCTCGATCGTCGAACTCACCAGCGTGCGGTACATCCCGGCGGGCGTGGACTCGGTGCTGAAGTTCCTCAGCTCGCCATAGAGCAGGACGGCTTGGCCCGGTTCGAACTCGTCGTGATCGAAGCGCTCGTACAAGCCCCATCCGTCGATCTTGTGACAGAAGCCGACACTCCGCAGTTCCAGATCCGCAACTGACTGCAACTGGCGCGCGGCGGCGTTGAGTTGGGCGATGGTCTGGGCGGCGCGCGTGCCGGGATCGCCGGTTTGCTCGTCGTCGAAGTAGTTCGACATGCCCCAGAACATGCTGGTCCAGAACTCCTGATCGACGACTTCCGCGTCGGAGATCGGCAGCTGGGCCTTCTCCGGCTCGGCGGCCATCAGATACAGCATGCGGAGGTAGACTTGCCGCTGGATGTGGGCCTGGCGTTCGGCGGGGCTGTCGTCTAGGGGGGGGCGGGAGGCTTCGGCCTCCATGAGCGAGATGAGCTTGGTGAGTTCGTCCTGCCAGTAGTCGGCTTTAGGATCGGGCCGGACGGACGGTTTGATCGGGGCGGGGGTGACCGGTGGGGCAGCGAGGGGGGGCTTGGGCTTGGTCGAGGAGGTCTTGTCGTCGACGGGCGGCTGGGGGCTTCGCGACCAGGGCGGTGTCAGCGGGGGGAGTCCGGAGGAGATGCGGTCGGTGAAGGAGCGTTCGCCGCGTTTGCCCTGAGGCCAGATCTTGATGGCGTCGAGGCCGTGCTTTTCCGTGGGGGACGGTGTCGCGTCGGCCATGGCCGTTTTCGGAAGGTCTGCATCCGATTCGAGAGTCGGGTCCGGGTTCGACTCTTCGAGCGCGATCTCAATCGCGGGTGGGGCGTCCCCCGACGAGGCCGCTTCTTCGCCCGCCGTTTGTTGGAGGTCGGGTTGCGGAGCATTGAGTACGTGGCGGGGATCACCCGACTGGGAGGGAATCTGTGTGCGACCTGCGACTCGAGGTTGCGGCTGCTCCTCGGCGGAGTCGGCAGTTTCTGCCGCTGCGATGACCTCGGGTGGCACAAATCCCCGGGAGCGAGCCTGCAAAATATGAGGGATGCGGGCTGGCGCGACGGAGGCCAGATAGTTCTTCCACGCCCGGCGTTCTTCGACGGGGAGGTCTTTCAGCTCCGAATCGACCAGCAGTTGAGTCGCCGGGTCGATGGGGCGAGGCGGGGTGGAGGCCCCGTCGGCAATGGCCGGGGGACGCTCGCGTGTGGGCGTCTTGGCCGGTCGTTCCTCCGACTCTGCGGGGGCAGTCTCGCTCGGTGTTTCGCGGCTGACAGCCCGGGATTGCTCGGAAATGACCGGCTCGCGTTCACCCCTGGAGAACAGCCTGCCCACCGGAGTCGACGCACACCCGCTCGCCAGGACCAGACCGCAGGTCGAGAGCAGAAGGAGATCGGCATGCCAACGCCGGAGCGGCATGTGGGCCTCAAGAGACAGTGGCAGGGGAGTGGGGGGGTGTCTGCGAAAGCAGAAGGCGGGAGTGCTGACTAGCGACGGGAGGGTATGCTGGAATCGACCTGCGCCACAAGATGAAGTGCGGTCCACTGCCCCCTGCGCCCCGGTGCAGGTGTGAGACGCACTGGACGATGCGGGCCGATTGAACCACATGGAGGGCAAATGTCTCTCATCAGAAGTGTCCAACAAAAGTCCCTCCACTGGGCTTTCCCCGGTGGTTCCCGCGTTTGTGCGCTCCGAAATACCAACGTATATCGAGTCGCGCACAAGCGCGGGAACCACTCCGGCAAGCGGGGTGGCGTTCTGTCCGACACACCTCATCAGAAGTGTGTACATCAGAAAAGTAGGCAGCCATTGCATTCGGCGAGAAATGATTCAAAGGGGGGGCCGCAGATGAACACAGATGAACGCAGATGAAGAGGCTCTGCTGCGAGAGGACATCGCCCTGATTCCTCTCTGATCTGCGTTCATCTGCGTTC